>CAYXEY010000597.1:0-3747 GCA_964464105.1 uncultured Planctomycetaceae bacterium | reverse complement strand
CCTGACTTACCACGTCGTGTCAGGCAAGGTCATGGCATCCGATGTTGTAAAGCTCAAGGATGCCAAGACGGTTCAGGGGCAAGGCGTCAAGATTGATGCATCGAACGGGGTCAAGATCAACAATGCGAGCGTCTTGGCGACTGATGTGCCGGCGACCAACGGGGTCATCCACGTCATTGACAGCGTGCTGCTGCCGCCCGACGCAAAACTGGGCGCCGCAAACCTCAAGGTTGGGCGGAGCATTGAGCTGGCGATCGAGCGCGGGGTACCGCTTTTCAACGCGGGTAACGCAGAGGCCTGTGCGGCTGTTTACGAAATCGCCGCATCCACCATACTCGACATGGCCGGCGAGCAACTCAGTTCTGGCTCGCGAACGCGCCTCGAACGCGGTCTGCATGTGGCCCGGATGTCGCACGGCGCAAGCGATCGTGCCTGGGCGTTACGGCATGCCTTTGATGATGTACTCGCGAGCGAAAATCGCATGATGAGCTTTGCGGCGTCGCGATGACACGGTTGCAACCTGAAAGGGTTGTGGCCCAAGCGAAGTTCGACTGCTCCGAGTGATGTATTCGGGAATTAACCAGCGGTTGCAGTCAACACATGCAACCGCACATCATGGAGTGAACATGAGGATCCTGGTTATGTCCGGAATCGCGGTGAGTGGGGTGGCCGCCCTCGGAGCAGTCGGTTTCTTTATCCTTGGTTGCAGTCTGTATCGACCGGCGCCGCAGACCACGAGTCACCCTGTTACCAGCTCGCCCACCGCCGCTGCAACCTCGGCGCCATCGGCGGAATCGGGAGCACAGGCGGCCGACCCATCACCCTCGGTTGTACGCGTGGGCGGCGACATGGCGACAATGACCAAAATCGCGAAGTCCGGATTCCGCAGTGGCGTCTGCCGCATAACGACGCCGCTGCCGGCCGGCTACCCAATGCCGACGCCGCCCGGTGCGATCGAAATCAAGCGCTACCCGGTCGTGCGTCGCGCGGAAATCGGCGGCACAATCTCCCCGGACTGGGGTATGAACTTCGCTTTCTTTCCGCTGTTCAACCACATCAAGCGGCAGGAGATCGCGATGACATCCCCCGTCGAAATGAACTACAGAAAGCTGGGTGAGAATGGCGCCCAGAAGCCGAGCTCGTGGACGATGTCGTTCGTCTATCGAACCACCGACCTGGGGCCGACTGGCGTTGACCCGAAAGATGATCGAATCCTCATCGAGGACATTCCCCCGATGACCGTTCTGGCCGTGGGCATGCAAGGATCATACAAATTGAACCGCGTGAATGAGGGCCTCGCGACGCTTCGCGCATGGTTGTCCAAGCAAGAAGCGTGGGAGGAGGCCGGCGATCCCCGGTCGCTTTATTACAACGGCCCCGAAATGGGCGATCAGGACAAGTGGTCCGAAGTTCAGATTCCCGTGCGCAAGCGATCCTTGGAAGCGGCTGCGCCTAATTTAGACAATGAGTAAATAAAGTTCAAGAACGAAATCGTATTCAAGATGTTCTACGCGTCATACAGAAGGAAACGCCATGAAACTGAAGCATCATTCACTGAGTCTTGCGAAGTTCGCCCCCGCGATGCTGATCGCGACCGCGACCGGCTGCGGTGTTGTACAGCTGGGCAACGAAGCGCCGCTGGCTACCGTCGAAAAGGTTGACGTGGCACGGTACATGGGCCGGTGGTTCGAGATTGCAAAATACCCGAATAGCTTCGAGAGCGGATGTTTGAATGTAACCGCTGATTACACGCTGAAGGACGACGGGACTGTGCGCGTTGTCAACACCTGTCGCAGCGCGGACGGGCTGACTGAGACCAACAGAATCGAGGGTTTCGCGACCGTCGCGGACACTGCCACGAACGCGAAACTCACGGTTTACTTCTTTTTTCCGTTTGGCGCGCCTTATTGGATCATCGAACTGGATGAAAACTACCAATACGCCGTAGTGGGCGATCCGAGCCGCACCTTCCTTTGGATACTGAGCCGCACCCCTGTGATGGACCCGGCGATATACGACCGCATCCTTCAAGGACTTCCCGACAAGGGCTTCGATCCCGCTCGCGTGGAACTGACGCCGCAAATCTCGGAATCGGACCAATAGGCGACTATTATTTTCGGCCGGCACGCATTAGTTATTGCATGGGGAGAGGCAAGATGCGACGTTGACCGGGATTGCCAACGGTACGAGAAAGAGACTTGTGAAGCGAGGTCAGAATCCCATGTTAAAGTCTGTTGTCTTTGCAGTCCCACTTGTGTCATGCTTTGCGAATCAGGCCATGGGCCATCAGCCGATCATGAGCGACGGCTCGGCGACCAGCTACACAGCGGCGATTTCTCTGGGCGATGTGGACGTGTCAAGAGTTGTTTATCACGAGGTGACGACCGACGCTCCACGGTTGTGGATGACGTTCGAAGGCGCGGCGAATCAGAACGTGTACGTGCAGCTTGGTCTGCCCGCGATCGATAGGTTGGCGGATTATCGCCCGAGCGTCGCGATCCTCGGCCCGGGACTGCCAGTCATCGATCTGCCATTTGATGTTCCCGCCGGCCTCGGCGGCCTCCTGCTTCCCAGCGATGACGTGATTAATCCCACCGATTTCGACGAACCTTTCTCGAGCACGCGTTCGTGGATCCTGCTGGAACAGGAAATCACGCTGCCGCAGGCCGGATCTTACTTCGTCGTTGCATTCGATCCCGCCGGCCAGCCGGGCAAATTGTGGGTTGCCACGGGGCGCGAAGAAAAGTTCTCGCTGGACGATATTGGTCAACTGCCCGGCTTGTTGCAGCAGGTTCGCGCGTTTCACGAAAGTAGCGCGGGCGCGACGTGCTTTCTGCTGCCTCTGTTGGCGACCGTCGGCGTATTCATGTTTGCGAAAATGCGTTATGCGCGGCGCAAGCGATGATCCAATAAGGGTCGCTCCGCCGGCCCGCTGAGATCCTGCGGTCGTGCAGGTCGAGTCATTTTCGCGCCAAGGCGCTCAGGAGAGATTTCATAATGACCTTCGTCAATTTCTGCATTGGGGTTCTGCCTGCTTTCGTGCTGGTAGCCGCGGGAATAGCCGCCGAGCCGGCCTCCAAAGCGGCCACAGACTTCTCCGAGGCCGGTGCGGCCAAGAAATGGGTGTCGGTCAACGACAACGTCATGGGCGGCGTCTCGAAGGGCCAATTCCGCATCACCGATGACAAGACACTGGAGTTCTCGGGCATATTGTCGCTGGAAAACCGCGGTGGCTTTGCGTCCATCCGCACAAATCCCGAAGACCTGGGCTTGAAGGGATATGACACGATTGCCGTCCGTGTAAGGGGAGATGGAAGAACTTACTATTTCGATCTGAGGAAGTCGACACTGTTTGGGGCCGCGTCGTATCGGGCCCCCATTGAAACACAAAAGGACAAATGGCAAGAAATTCGAATACCACTTCAGGATTTCAAATACTCGGCCTTCGGAGAGCCTGTCGAGGGAGCCGAGGCGCTTGAGGCCCATGAGGTTCGGAGCGTTGGCTTCACTCTGGCCGACAAGCAAGCCGGTCCTTTCCGGCTCGAGATCGCGAGAATCACCGCCGAAAAAGAAGATGCTGCCGAAACGGCTTCTGGGGATTTGAGAGGATCGGCTGAGTCCAAGGATATCGTGGATACAGCGGTGGCAGCAGGGCAGTTCAAGATCCTCGTGCAGGCGGTCAATGCGGCCGGACTAGAGCCTGTTATGAACTATTGGCCAGTAGTCTTGTAAGCATTAAGCAGGCAA
>CAYXEY010000596.1:0-3757 GCA_964464105.1 uncultured Planctomycetaceae bacterium | reverse complement strand
CTTCGTGTGCTTTAACTGCATCGAGGATTGTCCTCACGACGCGCTGTCGTTTGAATTCGTGCCCGCCAAGCGCCATGAAGTGCCGGCGCCGGATCTGCGATTGCGCGGCAGCGTGCTGGCGGCGGTCACCGGCTTTCTGTTCACCCCGTTTGCCCGCGTGGGCGCGAGCGGGTCGAAGGATTTTTCGGCGACCGGCATGATCCGTCCGCCGGGCTCGTGCGAGGAGAACGAGTTTCTCCAGCGGTGCATCAAGTGCGATCAGTGCATCCGGGTGTGTCCGACAAACGTCTTGCAGCCGTACCACCTCGACTTCAAAAATATCGAGTCGCTGTGGACCCCGGTCATGAACTTCCGCACCGGCTTCTGCCAGCTCAACTGCACGGCCTGCGGCGAGGTGTGCCCGACCGGCGCGATTCAGCGGATCGGTGTCGATGGCAAGCTGGGCCTGGGCAAGTTTGCCGAGGCCGGGCCGGTGGTGCTGGGTACGGCGCATTATGACCTCGGTCGATGTCTGCCGTGGAGCATGAAGAAGCCGTGCGTGGTGTGCGAGGAAGTGTGTCCGACCTCGCCGAAGGCGATCTATTCCGAGCGGATGCAGTTCGTCGAACGCGAAGGCAAGATGATGGTCATCTCGGCCACGTCGAATACGGTGACCGTGGGGCACGAGCCCAAGCCCGGCGAACTGGAGCCGCAGCCGGTGGTGTATCGTCCGGGGCGATTTGTCGGCGACGGCACGACGACTTACCACGTCGAGATCATCTATCGCAGCGGGATTCACGAAACGCATCAGATTGTCGCGAATGACGCCGACACGCTGCGGATCGATGGCACGTTTTCGCGTCCGCCGGTTGCAGGTGAGTTTGCCGTGGTGAAGTATGAGTGGAAGGTGCCGAAGATCGACACTGACTATTGCATTGGATGCGGCATCTGCGAGCACGAGTGCCCGGTGGTGGGCGACAAGCGCGCGGTGTATGTGACTGCCGAGGGCGAGAGCCGTTCGAACAAGGAGCCGAGTCGCGATCGCAATCGTGGACTCAGTTTGGAGAAGTCGGCGGATGCTCGCGGCGGACGGGGGCATGGGCATCGGCCGGATTGGTCGGCCGAGGAATCGGCGACGGCCGTCGCAATTGCACAGGAGGCAAACATGGCGGGCCACGACGACATCAGCCTGCTGGCCATGTTGTCGGCAACTTCAGCGACGAAGCCAGTGAGCAAGGGCGGCTGCTGCGGCGGCAGCGGCAAGAGCGGCTGTGGCTGCAAGGCGTGACGATCATTCCTATTCCGGAGGCTCGCGGCCATGCCGGTTCATTTGAATTCCGCGAGTCATTCGGCGGGCGAATCGCCGATTCTCGACGCCGGACTTTCCTGGCAATCGCGATTGTCGCGGCGCTCGTTTATCGCCGTGGCCGCTGCGGCTTGTGCTTGTCGAAAGCAAACGAACGCGCCCACGCCGTCCGACGAACAGACCTGGGCGCTCATTTCGGATACCCACATCGGAGAAGATCTCAAGGCCTCCGATCGCGGATCGAACATGGCAGACAACCTTCGGCAGGTTGTTGACCAGGTCGTTGACGCCCGGCCCGATCATGTGCTGTTCAACGGTGACGTGGCGCGGAGACGCGGAGAAATCGGCGACTATGACGCGTTCACCAGGCTGATCGATCCGATGCACCGCGCGGGTCTTCCCATGCACCTTGCACTGGGCAATCACGATCACCGCGAGCATTTTTGCAATGCACTCAGCGTTTCAGGCGATGCGAGCTGTCCGCACAAATCGGTGTCGTCAATGGTTGCCGGGGGAATTCGGTGGCTGGTTCTGGATTCCCTGTCCACCGGCAATGGCATTCAGGGGAGCCTGGGCGTCGCCCAACTCGAATGGCTGAAAGGCCAGCTCGACGCGCGGCCGGCCGCGACGACCGTGGTCTGCGTGCACCACAATCCGGACCTGCCGCTCATCGGCCTGATCGATGCGAAGGAATTTGTGGACATTGTGCGTCCTTGCCGGCAGGTGAAGTTGGTGATGTTCGGACACACACATGAATACCGCCTCTGGCAGATGGATGGGCTGCATTTTCTGAATTTGCCGGCGGTCGGGTACCGTTTTCGGCCCGGAATTGCCCTAGGGTGGGTGCTGGCCAGGACTTCGATCAACGGCATGAAGCTCACTCTGTGGAGCATCGACGAGCGGCATCGCGATCACGGAGCGGTGCGAGAACTCGCTTGGCGCTCGCTCGCCTGAAGATCGTGCAAAAGTCGCATAACCCCCGGAAATAGCGGCTCCTGCGCATCGGTTATACTGATAGTGGCTGAACCCACCGGGTGCGCGTCCGAACTTCCCTGCGCGCCCATAAACGAGTGATGGAGTGGATCAAGTGAGAAATTCGCGCATTGTTCAGGCGGCAGTCTGTCTAGTTATGTTCAGCGGGGCGGCGCTTCAAGCCCACGACCCGCTTCCTTATTATGACATTCGCCTTGATGATCAGGGAATTGCCCGTCCATTCGTGACCGATGCGATTCCCGTTGCGCGCGGCGCCGCCGGACAGGCGATGGTCGACAAGGGTCGCGCCGCCCTACAACTCGTGTATCCCGAAGCGAGCATGGACGCGCACGAGTTCTTCGGCACACCGCATTGGATTGCGTCGACCAGCCGCTGGCTCACCCCGCCGGTGAACAATGTCGTGATGTCGCCGCGCGGCGTGGTTCGCGATTTTGTCGCGACGCATGCGGCCTTGTTTGAAGTGAATGCGACTGAAGTGGACATTGCCGAGGCCACGCGCGATTTCCAGACCGCGCACAACGGCATCACACACCTGACGCTTCAGCAGCAAGTTCGCGGCATCAAGCTGTATGGTTGCGAAGTCCTGGCCAACGTCACGGCGCAGGGAGAGCTGGTCAACATCTCCAGTTCGATGCTTCCGCGACCGGCGGGTGATTTTCCGATTCCGAAGATCACGCTGACCGTGCAGGAGGCGTTTCGCGCCGCCGCCGCGAATGTGGGCATCGCGATGAACTCCGATCCGACGCCGCAGGCTGCGCCGTCCGGCGTCTCGATGAAGCAGACGTGGAACAACACACCGGACTTCCGGGCCGATGAGCCGATGACCAGCGAGTTGATTTATTTCCCGCTGACGCGACTGGACATTCGTCCCGCATGGTCGGTGCTTATTCCGGAGCATGGCATCGGCAATACCTATGAAATCATGATCGATGCGACCAATGGACAGGTTCTGCGGCGATGGAATCGGTTGCATTTCGCGACGACTGAGCCGGCGAGCTATCGGGTTTACACCAGCGACAGCCCCGCGCCGTGGTCGCCCGGCCCTGCAACCATCGGCGGTGTTCAGGCGCCGTTCGTGTCTCAGGCGCTGTTGACCGTGCAGCCGGAGGACATTTCGACCTTCAGCCAGAACGGCTGGATACCCGACGGGGCGAATGAAACTCTCGGAAACAATTGCGACGCACATCTGGACGTGGATGGAACCCCCAATTCGCCGGACCTGCCACGGCCGAGCGGATCGCCGTATCGCGTGTTCGACGTGACGCATGATCCAACGCAAGCGCCAACGACAGTCGACAATCGCGCCGCTGCGGTCATCCAGCTCTTCTATCTCACCAATCGGTATCACGACATTCTGTATTCGCTGGGATTCAACGAGGCGGCAAAGAATTTCCAAACCAACAATTTCGGCCTCGGCGGAACCGGGAATGATGCGGTGCAGGCCGATGCGCAGGACGGCAGCGGAACCAATAACGCCAA
>CAYXEY010000595.1:0-3761 GCA_964464105.1 uncultured Planctomycetaceae bacterium | reverse complement strand
CAAGTTTCGCGCTGCGGGTTTATCGGTGATGTCTCCGTTGAGCTGGGCGTAATAGATCCTGGCGAGAATGGCCTTGTATTCCGGCCCCGGCTCCAGTCCGAGCTTGCCGAGGTGCTTGCCGGTGATGAACGCCGGCGGGGCAACCTGATCGGGCGGAATGGCCTTCGCACGACTCACCATTTCGATATGCGCATCCAGCGTTGCACGGTCGGCGGTCAACTTCGCCGCCAGGAAATCAAGCATCTGCGGAAAAGGCCGGCACGCCATCAGCAACTTCAGATCGGCCAGCGTGACATCGGCTGGGCACAGGAGATCGTTCTGATGCGCGATTAACCAGACTGCGGTCTTCATCGTGCGATTGCTGCACATCAAAAGGCGGCAGACTTCCTCAGCGCGACCAGGCGGCAACGAATGCAGTAGCGCGGCGATGCCCAGCTCGAACGACGCCTCAGTTGGCAAGGCTGCAAGCATGGTGTGAATGCGGCTTGCGTGTTGCAGGATCTCATCCGCACCATGCCAGAGGTGCGCCAGCAGGCCGGTCGCGTTCAGCATTTCAAATGCTCGCGCGCGATTGGGGTGCGAGAGCATTCTCTCCAGCTCATCGTGGATACGCTCCGGGCTGACCTTTCGCACCAAAGGTGCATGTGCTCGAATGGCCGCCTCCGTGTCCGGCTCGATTTGAAAACCGAATCGCGCCGCAAACCGCACCGCCCGCAGCAGTCGAAGATGATCCTCTTCGAAGCGTCGAACAGGGTCGCCGATCGCGCGAATCAGTTCGTTTCGGATGTCCGCCTCACCGCCGACGTAGTCGATGACCTGATTCGCCAGCGGGTCGAAGAACATGCCGTTGATGGTGAAGTCTCGTCGGATGGCGTCCTCGCGGGCGTCCGTGAACTCGACGTGATCGGGCCGGCGTCCATCGCGGTAGGCGCCATCGGCGCGAAAGGTGGCGACTTCGATCCAAAACTGCCGGACGCCGACCAGCACGACTCCGAATTGAATGCCCACCTTGCGCGTGCGGCGAAAGAGCGCAACCACGCGATCAGGCGGCGCACTGGTGGCCACGTCGTAGTCATGCGGCTCCTTGCCCATGACCCGATCGCGCACGCAACCGCCGGCGAACAAGGCCTCAAAGCCGGCCTCGCGCAGGGTGCGCACGACGCCGAGTGCGGCCTCGCGCATGGATGATTCAGGTGTGAAGCGGCGCGGTCGTGTCATGCCGGCGACTCCTTACCCGCTTCGTCCGCGTTTTTGATAACCGCGTCCCTGAGTCGATAGACGGTGATCGCGACCTGGCCCCAGTTGCGACGCTCCACGCAGACCCACCGTGCGGTCGCGTCCGGCGTGATCTGACCCAACTCGTGCCGCCAGATCAACCAGGCATCGGAGGCGATCGTGGGCTCGACGTCGAGCCGCGACAGAATGCGATGCATGACCGACCCAGGCTCGAGATCGGCAGTCAACTTATAAGGCGGGTCGAGAAAGACCAGTGAATAGGGAGTCGACGCCGGCGGACGCAGGACAGCATGCTCCACTGACCCGCGCTCAACCGCCGTCTGTGCGGGTGGAATCTTCAAGGTCGCGAGATTCTCGCGCAATGCGGCGATGGCGTCGGCGCCGGCATCGACAAACGTAACAAACTCGGCCCCGCGCGATAATGACTCGATCCCGAGACTGCCGCCGCCGCAGAAAAGATCGAGCACGGCGATGGGGGGGAGGGCCCCCGGCTGAGCCATCCGCGCACCGAGCCAGTCAAACAGAGCGACCTTGGCGCGATCGAGGATGGGGCGGGTTCCGCATCCTTCGGGGGCGATGATCTTTCGGCCGCGATACAGGCCGGCGACGACACGCATAGTGCATCGAATATAACGGCGGTCGTACTGTCGCGCCTGACAGGAGATTTCGCTTGACCCGGGCGATCCGCGATGCCAAAATGTTAGGAGTCGGTTCGGTTTGGTCGACTCACCGCTGACCTCGAGAGCGCCACCATGGTCGCCGCCACCTGCCAGCCTCGGGTCGCCCGCAGCCATTACGAGCTGTCATTCGAAGCTCTCCTGAACCACCGCGGTACACCGTACGTTTCGGTCGAGGAGGTCCGGCGAAATGTTCCGGGCCGGGTCGGTATCAAGTCATTTGACTATATAGTCTATCCTCCGGCGGGGCGGGCCTGTCTGGTCGACGTCAAGGGCCGCAAGACCCCGGTTGGGCCGGCATGCCGAGGACGACTCAAGAACTGGGTGACCGAAGCGGACGTCGCCGGACTGGGCGAATGGCAATCGATCTTCGGCTCTGATTTTCAAGCCGTCTTTGTGTTCGCATACTGGCTGGCGCCGACGGCAACCGCTCAGCTCGATGGCCGGGAATCAGACCTGCCGGAGAGGTGGCATTTCGCAGGGCGGGCCTATTACCATTATGTCATTCCGCTCGATTTTTACGCCCGACATGCCCAGCTGCTCTCCAAGCGCTGGCAAACTGTGTCCATACCCCAGGAGCGATTTGCAGAGTCCGCCGTTCGCCTCGCGGACGCGTGGGCTGCGGCGCCATGTTGAACTCACCGATTCGCACGCCGATTGTTGTGAAATGCGAGATGGGGTATAATCCGAAGGACTGCGGGAGTGAATTGATAACCCGCCTAAGAGATTGGGACCACGACATGACGCCTTTCACGAGACTAAGAGTCGCCTTGCGTCGCGGGCTTTTGATGGCCGCGTGCGGACTATTCGCCGTCACGATTGCGCCAATGCCGGTCGTCGCACAGATCGTCGAAGAGGGCGTCCGACAGGATAATGTCGATCGGCTCGAATCGGCCCGACCGATCCTCGAGTATGTCATCGCGGGTGTCTGTATTTTCGGGACGTTGGCGATCGGCTTTAAGTCGAGCAACCGGGCACAGACCACCTGAGAATCGTCGTAAATCCCGCCACCCACCAGATTTTCAGCCGAGTTTTTCCGGAGCCTCAAACCCATGAACAAGCGTGCCATCACGATCCTGCTTGTCGGGCTCAATCTGACGCTGCTCGCCGCGTTGATTCTGGCGGCCTGGCGACCGCCAGTCGCGCAGGCCCAGCCAGTGCCACTCGCGGAAAACTATCTCATGGTTGCCGGTGAGATTCGCGATGGCGCGGACGCACTGTACGTGTTCGACCTCTCCAAACGGCGGATGCATGTTTTCGTGCCCAATCTCGATCAAAATAACCGCCGGATTACTTATGAAGGCTTACGGGACCTGGAACGCGATTTCCGGCCTGGCGGAGGCCGGCCGTAATCGCCCCACGGTTTGTTGGTTTTGAGATTTGTTGAACCCCCAGGATTGGATCAGCCATGCAGGACAATAAGAACCTCGCCATCGGCGTTTTGTCGATCACCGCGACGATTCTGCTCGCCGCCTTCCTGATCGTTACCATTATTCCGACACCCCACGCGCAGGCCATTGGTCAGAGCGACCGCGGCGGCGATTACATCGTGGTCACGGGCCAGTTCTCCAACTCAACCGAACAGGTTTACGTGGTCGACGCCGCGGCCAATCGATTGCATTCGTACTCGTATGACTGGAACCGCCGGCAGATCAATCTGTGGGACAACCACGATCTGAACCGGGTCTTCGGCAAGGGACCCGCCGCGCCAGCCCGCCGGAATTAGGCCACGGTCC
Source organism: uncultured Planctomycetaceae bacterium (assembly GCA_964464105.1). Lineage (GTDB taxonomy): Bacteria > Planctomycetota > Phycisphaerae > UBA1845 > UTPLA1 > CAYXEY01. The sequence continues at coordinate 112 of CAYXEY010000595.1, read as the reverse complement.
GTGGCTATACAAGCCAGGAACGCGATTTTGAGACCCCCGGCTTAAGGTCTCATAACGAATATTATGTTGCGTTCGACATCCGGTAAGACCCTGACGGGGACGCAACGCCACG
>CAYXEY010000594.1:0-3761 GCA_964464105.1 uncultured Planctomycetaceae bacterium | reverse complement strand
GCCAGCACGCCATGCGGCAATGCCAGCAGGGCGGACAGGATGCGCCGCGTGTCAATCGATGAGATCATGGAAGTTGCGGACGCCGGTTCGATCGAGATGCGGCAATCGGCCTCGCCATTGGCGATGGCCTCGGCCTGCGTCGATTCTGCAATCTTCTTGAGTCGCGCGGCTGCTGCAGCCGGCAGACCAATCACGGCCATCGCCTCGCGCGGCAGGGCGTTGCGCTTGCTTCCGCCGCTTATCGTAGCGATTCGCAGGCCCGGCTCGTTCACCTCGCGCAGCACCTGGCCCAGCAGGCCGATCGCGCTGCCGCGATTGAGATGAATGTCGCAACCGGAGTGTCCGCCCTTCAGGCCGGTCACGCGCAGTGCGACAGCCTGCTCGCCCGCGGCAAGAGCCGTGCGCTGCAGTGTCCAGCTCAGGGTCGAATCGGTCCCGCCGGCGCAGCCGATGTACAGGGCGTCATCCTCTTCGCTGTCGAGGTTGAGCATGATGCGGCCCTTGAAGAACCCCGGCTCTACATTCTTCGCGCCCGTCATGCCGGCCTCTTCGTCGATGGTGCAGAGGATCTCGAGCGGGCCGTGCTTGGCATTCGGATCGGTCGCGGCCGCGAGGGCGAGCGCGACGCCGATGCCGTTGTCAGCGCCGAGCGTGGTGCCCATGGCCTTGACGATGGTCTTGCCCTCGGGCGACTTGATGATCTGCATGCGGATGCCGTCGCGATCGAAGTCGTGGGTCACGCCGGCGTTCTTCTCGCAGACCATGTCGAGGTGGCCCTGCAAAACGATTGGCGCGGCCCTTTCGAAGCCCGCAGTCGCCGGGGCCTCGATCAGGATATTGCCCACGCGGTCCTCGCGCGCGGTCAGCTTGAGCGACGCAGCGAGCTTGAGCATGTAGGCTCGAATCTGCTCTTCCTTCTTGGAGCACCGCGGCACGGCGTTAATACCGGCGAAGAATTTCCAGACGGAGGTGGGTTCGAGGGATTCGATGGATGTGATGGTGGTCGGCATGTAGTATCCTTTCAGGCGTTGGCAATGTGATAAGAATACGGCTGCGGGGGAAGGATGAGAAGTGGCCAGCGATTAGTAATCAGTATGACAAGAGCGGTTGCCATGCTGACGGCCGTTGCGTCGGCATGAGGCTTCGAGCGGAGTGATTGCCAACTTTGCCAGGCGTCTCAACCCCTAAGACCTAAATACCATCCATGTCCAACGCGCGCATCAACATGACCATCGTCTGGCGCGGCTTGACCCGCCGGTGCCCGCAGTGCGGTCAGGGGCGATTGTTTGACGGCTGGTGGAGCGTGCGCGAGCAGTGCGACGTCTGCGAGCTGGGCTTGCGCATTCGCGAGCCGGACACCTGGTTCACCATGTACATGAGCATGGCCTTCATCACCGGCATCTTTCTGGCCGGCATGCTCTGGGTCTTTCCCATGCCGGCCAACAAGCGACTGGCTCAGGCCATCCTGGTGCTGGCGGCGGGAATCCTGTTTGTGGTCAGCGAGCCGACACGCAAGGGCGTGGCCCTTGCGTTGGATTACCTGTTTGACCTGCGCTGGAACAATCAGGGGGAATTGGAATTCAGAGAGGCACGAAGGCACGAAGGCACTTAGGCACGAAGGGAAGGGATCAATCACGGACAAGAGCGCGATCGCCGGGAATGCCGGACGCCCGGATCAATTCCTTCCGAGCGGCGGAAGAACCAGCGCAGCAACCACGTACGCAAACAGACCAATCAGTACAGCAATTACGACGAACCTGTAAATCCCCAGCATTCGCCTTCGCAGAAAGAATTTGATCATCGCGACGAGAGCGATGGCAGGCATCGTCGCCATCAAGCCAACCATCAACATGATGTCCGGGTAGTCGAAAAGCGCCCGAAGGTATTGGCGGACTTGCAACATGCGGGTCGCCCGGAGGGTGCGATCGGGGGAGGGGATTCCTCACCGTGTGGGTGCGAGGGCGAAGACTCCCGCCTGTGGCTCCTGCGACCAAGGCGACGGCGATCCCCGCGCAGTCAATTCGGCGGAACGGTCCCGCTGAACCAGCGGGGAAACTCGGGCACGCCGCCGGTCGGCCAGTTCATCCAGCGCGGGTCTCTGCTGTACTCGACGTGGCCGTCGAGATAAACAATGTTCTGGCCCTTGTCATGGGCATAGTCATACCAGGCCCGCCGTTTGGGGTCGTTTGGATTAACGGCCAGCCGGTCAAGTGCGACGAGATCGCGCAACAGCCCGACGTCAGAGGTGCGCATCCTTCGAGACTGGTGCCGGCCCTTGATCTGCGTTCCGCCGGGTGGCGTGTATTTTGACAGATCGCGCGTGTTGTAGACATAGGTGCCATGGCCCTTGGCGGCGAGGCCGTTGGGCTCGGGGATGGCGCCCTTCACCGGACAATACCACGCCCGGTAGACGCGGTTCGGGTCATCCCAACTGAGCTTGGCCTTGTGAATCCGGTGGGGCAGGCAGGTGCTGTGGGTGTTGATGTCGAGCGGCGTGTTGCCCACGGGAAAGGCGCTGGTGTCCGGATACCAGCCCTCATTGGTGTGCACGTATCGATCGATCACCTCGGCCAGGATGCGCAGGTGAGTCTGGCAGATGAGCGACTGGGCCTTGCGCTTCGAGCTGCTCAAGGCCGGCATGATGATGCTGATGAGCAGGGCGATGACCGCAATGCAGACGAGCAATTCGATCAGCGTGAATCCGCGGCGGCTGGACAGGGACGGGGGCATGGAAGGGTTCTCCAGGCTCTGCCGTGCTGGGCGACATCGGCCGTCGGAGACACCTGCGGTCGATCGCGGAATCGCGAGGGAACCGGTAGCGTGGCCGCTCAATGGATCACCAGTGTATCAAACTCCCCGCCGCCCGGCCATCCTTTGAGAGTCCAAAAACACCGCCGGGCCGATGCGGTCTTGGCATCGGCCCGGCGTGCAAAAGGAGTCTCTATCTTTGTAGCACTGGCCAATGGCCAGTGAGTGTGGCACTGGCCAATGGCCGGTCGTGTCTTACTTCCGACTTCCGTGTCCCGACTTCAACCGCGGCCCTTCCGCCCACCCTTGCCATTCGTCATCGCACGGCCGCTATTCATCATGCTTCCATTGCTCATCACGCTGCCCTGCGCCTTGCTATTCACAATCGCATCCACCAGCGCCTGGTCGGCTTCGTTCATGCGGCCCCGGGCCATCATGCTCGTGCTGAAGGGCGGGCTGCCGAGCTGGCTGCCGAAGTTGATGATGAAGTAATCGCTCTCCTCGCCGATGCTCGTGCCCCGCTGGGCCTGAATGGTGTAGATCACCGAGTCCGGCCCGGCGACAAACGTGGTGTCGACAAACTCCTTCGTGCCGCTGGCCCCAATCACATAAAACACCGCGTCGCTCGGCAGCTTGCGGCGGACGAGATAGGTCGTGTTGGATGACCCGCTCGGGTTCTCGCACTTCCACGACAGCTTCAAGCTGCCGTTGCCGGGCGCGATGGTGACCTTGAGATTGGTCGGCTGCCCGGGCGGAGGCATGGGCGTGGGCGGCGAGGGCTGCGGAATCTGAGCGAGAATGTAGACCTCGCTCGGCTTGGCCTGCGTCTCGGCAAACGCCTTGATGGTGCGGACGGTGTTGCCGGTGACGGCGCGGAGCGTGGAAAAATCGTCGTTGCACTGCTCGGTGGCGGTCTTGGCCACCTGCATGGCCGTCTGCTGGGCCGAGAGCGAACCGGCAGCCGCGGTCACGGTGTTGACGAAGAGCGTGGCCTCGGCCGGCGTGAGACCGAT
>CAYXEY010000593.1:2229-3762 GCA_964464105.1 uncultured Planctomycetaceae bacterium | reverse complement strand
ATTTCGGCCCCAAAATGCGCGTCATTTTCGGACCGGTCCAGTCTCTGGCGGGTGCCGCAAGCCGCTAAACTGGAGCGGATGCGTCCGCGCGAACCGCAATTCGACAGCCTGACTCTCGAAGACGAGCGTCGCATTTACATCGACGGTATCAAACATTTCAACGCGGGTGAGTTCTTCGAAGCCCACGAAGTGTGGGAGGAGGCCTGGAACAAGGTTCTCGACAAACGTCGTGAACAGTTCTATCGTGCGATCATTCGCGGGGCCGTGGCGCTGGAATTGCTTTGCCGAGGGCGCGCCGTCGGCGCGCGGCAGGTGTTTCTCGACTGCATGGCGACGTTTGAGGGGTTGCCCGACGACTTCCTGGGACTTCACATTCCAACGTTCATAGAATCTCTGCGGACCGCGCTTGCACCGGCCTTGCGCGACCTCGATGCCCCCGCTGCGCAGATCCGACCGGACTTACTGTTCAGGATTTCCCTTGCCGATGGATGGGCCATCGAATCTTGAAGCCGGACAAACAGCGAAACAACTCCGGACTCAGCCCTTCATGACAGCATCCATTGACAAGTTCCAGGGCTGCGTGCTGGGCCTTGCACTGGGCGATGCCATGGGGGCTCCGTTCGAGGGTGGAATCCCTGAGCGGCTCCTTTGGCGGCTCATTGGAAAGACTCGTCGCGGCGAGATGCGATGGAGTGACGACACGCAGATGTCGATCGACGTCATTGAGTCACTTCTGGCAATGGAGCGGGTTGATCCGGACGATTTGGCCGTTCGTTTCGCAAGGAGCTATCGATGGTCCCGCGGTTACGGACCGGGTACGGCGAAGGTGTTAGGCCGGATCGCGCGAGGTGTCGACTGGCGTGAAGCAAATCGTTCGGTGTATCGAAACGGCTCCTTGGGCAACGGCGCCGCGATGCGAGCGCCCATCATTGGTGTTGCATACGCGAATCGCCCGTATGAGCTGGACGATGCGGCCCGCTTATCGGCCATGCCAACACACGCTCACGCAATTGGTCTGGAGAGCGCGGTGTTTATTGCACGCGCCACCGCATCTGCGACAAGAGGCGATGCGCCAATCGAGATTCTCCGCTACGCAATGGCCGGATGCGCTCAGGAGCAATTCCTGTCACGGTCAGTCATCGCTTCGGAATGGCTGGTCGCCCATTCCGAAGTTTCCATCCGCGAAGTGACCTCTCGTTTGGGATTCCGTGTTTCAGCTCATGAATCGTGCGTTACCGCCGCGTATCTGGCGCTTCGCCATATTGATCGGTCGTTTCTCGACTTGCAGAGGTTCATTGCCACCGGGCGCGGAGACATTGATACGGTGGGCGCCATGGCAGGCGCCATCTGGGGTGCGGCGCGCGGAGCCGGTGCGCTGCCGGCGGATCAATTACGACTGCTTGAGCAGCAGGAGAGATTGACGCTGCTCGCGACGTCGCTTCATCAGCAGCACAATCGTTCAGGATAGACGCCCAATACTCAAGGACTGATTTTCCTCACACATTCCGCACGATGCGCGCCGGATTGCCCACT
>CAYXEY010000593.1:0-2219 GCA_964464105.1 uncultured Planctomycetaceae bacterium | reverse complement strand
CCGATCAGGTGGCCATCGCCGGCATCACCGTGAACGACATTCGCCGGCAGATCGCGGACCACGACCGCCCCTGCCCCCACCACCGTATTCTCGCCGATGGTCACGCCCGGCAGCACGATCGCCCCGCCGCCGAGCCACACGTTGTGACCGATCGTGATTGGCTTCGCTCCCTCCCATTTCGCACGCCGCGGGCCCGGCTCGGTCGGATGTGTCGCGGTGAGCAACTGCACGTACGGGCCAACCTGCACGTCGTCGCCGATGGTGATTCTGGCGACATCCAGCAGCACCAGCCCCCAGTTGGCGAAAAACCTATCGCCGACGTGCGTCTGTTTTCCATAATCGCAACTCAGCGGCGGACGGATGATGGTGCCGGAGCCGACGCTGCCGAGCATCACGCGCAGGATGGCGAATCGCCCGGCGTGGTCCTCGGCGGCGATGGTGTTGTATCGTGCAGTGAGAGCAGCGGCGCGATCGGTAAGCCGCGTGATTTCGGGGTCGTCGGCGATGTACTGATCGCCAGCCAGCATGCGCTCGAGATTGCTACGGCCATCGGGCGTGAAGCGTGGGTCGGTCATTTTGAGCATTCTCGGCACGGGTGACGTCAAAAGAAAGTCTCGCCATGGCCGCCGCTAGATCATCTTTATAAGCAAGAAATCGCTTTTTTTCAGGACGCAATGGCCCAATAGAATTGAACGGCCGGCGTTTAGCTTCATAGACTCTGCGGGGGCTTTATGTTTCAATCCATAACGCGATTCAGTGTGGGAATGATGCTGCTGTGCATTCTCGCCGCCCCTGCCGCCGTTCATGCCAACGACCTCTGGGTCGAGCTCATCCACGGCGACCTGTCCGATGATCGCTTCGCACCCACGCCGTTTACGCTCGTCGAAGGCGACAACTTTCTGTACGGCGTCATGACCGGGGCATTTCCCGAGGGCGGATACGACATCGACTATTTCAGCGTGACGGTCCCTGCCGGCTTTCAGCTCGCCGCGCTCACCCTCGATCACTATGACTCACCGGACTTCGCCGCCTTTCTTGGAATCCAGCCTGGGCCGATCTTTCCCAATGATCCCGGCGATGTCGCGCCAGGCGATCTGATGGGCTTCGTTCACATGGGGCCGCAATACATTGGACAGGACCTGCTGCCCATCATGGCATCAATGGGCTACGGCTTCACCCCGCCATTGCCCGCAGGCGTGTATTCGTTCTGGGCGCAGCAGATTGACGATTACACCGATTGGACCGGCAACTTCGTGGTGAGCGCGGTACCGGAGCCGTCTTCACTCGCGATGCTGATGCTCGGCGGGACGGTGTGCAGTGTTCGCCGCCGGCGCGGATCACACCATTCGTAATCAGTCGCCCAACTCCACCTGACTGCCTGTGCGACGAGCCTTCCACTCGTGCTCGAGAACCGCGTAGATGCTCGCGTCGCACCATTCGTCTCGCAGCCAGTAGTTCTCACGCATCACACCATCGAGTCGCATGCCCAGCCGTTCTGTCACCCGGCATGACGCGGCGTTGCGCGGATCGCAATCTGCATAGATGCGGTGCAGTCCGAGCGTCTCGAATCCGAAGTGGAGAAGTGCGGCCGCGGCCTCTGTCGCGTATCCATGTCCGACTTGCGCCGGATGCAGCACATACCACAGCTCGGCCTCGCGATGTTCCGGACGGCGAATGCCGAGTCCGCAGCGTCCGATGAGCGCGCCGGCGTCCTCCGCGACAGTCGCGTCGGATCGAAGCACGATGGCCAGATCATAGATTGTTCGCGGGGATTTTTCGCGGATTTGCACTGCCTCAGCTAGATAGACGCGTGTCTGTTCCATCGTTTGGGCGTCAAAAGACATGTAGCGGGTCACGTCCGGGTTGGATTCGAATTCGTTCAGAGCGGCTGCATCCGTGGGGAGCAACTCGCGCAGCAGGAGTCGGGGCGTGGAGAGCGTCACAATTCCAGTAAGTACCCCAAACCGTTGCGTTCGCCAATCCGGCCGGCCAAGTGTTCAGCAAGGATCTGGACGGGATGTTCCGATGACGTGATGGCGGCGTAATGCCCCCCTGCATTGCCGCCGCACATTCATGATTCAAAACCGGGAGGGAGGAGCAGAAATTGGAGTCGCAAGCACGGCGATTCGCCGCTAGAATGGCGGACGCTACGGGGCGTAGCTCAGTCTGGTTAGAGCGCGTGGTTTGGGACCACGAGGTCGCAAGTTCGAATCTTGTCG
>CAYXEY010000592.1:0-3762 GCA_964464105.1 uncultured Planctomycetaceae bacterium | reverse complement strand
CGTGGAATTGTCGCCCCACGCCATCTTCGTGAATTGTGAAGACAGAATCGTGTTTACCAATCAGGCCTGCGTGAAGTTACTGGGCGCGATCGCCCCGTCACAGCTGTTCGGCAAGACGGTTCTCGAGTTTATCCATCCCGAGTCCCACGCCAAGGTACAGCAAAGAATTGCGACGATTCGCAAGACGAATCAACCGGTCCCGCCCACCGAGGAGCGGTTTGTCGGTCTCGCCGGCTCCATCATCGATGTCGAAGTGGCGGCAGCCCCGATTATGTTCGAGGGGAAACCGGCCATCCAGGTCATTGCCACCGACATCCAGACTCGCAAAGACCTGGAACGGGCCCTGCTCGCGACCAATTTGCAACTGCACACCATCCTTTCCAGCGCAACCAATGTGTCCATCGTCGCCACCAATACCGAGGGGACGATCACGACCTTCAACACCGGCGCGGAAGAATTGCTGGGTTATACCGCCGACGAGATGATCGGACAGCAGTCGCTCATATTGCTGCACGTGCCCGAGGAAATCGATCGCCATGCCAAGGAGCTCAGCGATTTGTATGAGCGCCCGATTCAGGGTGTCGCCGCCTTGGTCGAACATGCCAACCGAGGCGGATTCGATGAACGGGAATGGACCTACCAGCGAAAAGACGGCAGCCGGCTGACTGTCTTAGTGACCATCACCGCACTCCGGGACAGTGACGGCGTCGTGACCGGATTCCTGGCGATGGGGAAAGACATCACCAGCCGAAAAGCCGCAGAACATGCCCTCGCGGAGGCGCGGGATGAAGCCCTTCGAGCCGCCCAGGTCAAGGCCGACTTTCTCGCCACCATGAGCCATGAAATCCGCACCCCGATGAACGCGATCATCGGCATGACGGGTCTCTTGCTCGATACCGCCCTCACCAAGGAACAACATGAGTTTGCCGACTCGGTCCGCCGTTCGAGCGACGGCTTGCTGACACTCCTCAACGATATTCTCGATTTCTCCAAAATCGAGGCGGGCAAACTTCATTTTGAGCAACTCCCGTTCGACCTCCGGATGACGGTGGAGGATACGGTGGAGCTGCTCGCGGAACAGGCGCAGAGCAAAGGCCTGGAGTTGATCGGATTAGTCGATGCCGCCGTGCCGACCGCCGTTGTAGGCGATCCCGGCCGGCTCCGGCAGATCCTGGTGAATCTGGTCGGCAATGCCATCAAGTTCACCGCTGCGGGCGAAGTATTTCTCCATGTGACGCGTGAGACTCAAGGCGGCCTGGACCTCCTGCGATTCACCATCAAAGATACCGGGATCGGCATCCCGGAGGCCGTGCAGGGACGATTGTTCCACGCCTTCGTGCAGGCCGACAGCTCCACCACCAGGCGATTCGGCGGTACCGGTTTGGGGCTCGCGATTTGCCAACGACTCGTGAGTCAAATGCATGGCCAGATCGGGGTCGAAAGCCACTCGGGGCAGGGCAGCACATTCTGGTTCACCGCGCAATTTCCGGAGACGACACTCGCCACAGCCCCGTCGCCCTTTTCCTGGAGCCGGCTGCGTGGCCGGCGTATTCTCCTCGTGGACCATTGCGACACCGTCCGGCAAGCCATGCGCCAGGAGCTCACGTCGCATGGAATGAATTGCACGGTGGCACAGAGCGGTCCGGAGGCCGTGGAGTTAGCCCGCACGGCGGCGGCCAGTCAGAATCCCTTCGACCTGGCCCTCATCGAATTGCATCTCTCCGACATGGACGGGTTCGAAACGGCCGCCTTGCTGAAACAAGACCCCGCAACCGCCGGCATACGCCTGGTCATCCTTACCACGGTCGGCCGACGGGGCGACGGCCAGACTGCACGATCCATCGGCATCGACGCCTATCTCACAAAACCGCTCCGTCAGGCACAATTGCTCGAATGCCTGTGTCTCTTGCTGGCCCCCGAGTCCACGGCCGGGACGCCGCCGAACGCCGAACCGCCGGCATTGATTACACGACACACCCTGAGCGAATCCCAGGCAGGACCGAAACCTCGCCTGCTCCTGGCGGAAGACAATCCCGTGAACCAGAAAGTGGCCTGCAAGATGCTGGAGAAGCTCGGCTACCGGGTCGATGTCGCGGGAAACGGACAGGAAGCCGTGGCCGCCCATGAGCGTGCCCGTTATCCGCTGATTTTTATGGACTGCCAGATGCCGGAAGTGGACGGGTTTGAAGCGACCGCACTGATCCGCAAAATGGAAGGCCGGTCGGCCCATACCCCGATCGTCGCCATGACGGCCAACGCCATGCAAGGCGACCGCGAACGCTGCCTGGCCGCCGGGATGGACGATTACATCGCCAAACCGGTCCGCCCCAAAGAGCTTCAGGCGATACTCGACACCTGGCTCGGAACCGCCGGCGCTGCGACCGGCACCAACGGCTAACCCGGATTGTTCATGAATGCCGTCGCGAGTCGGTTGAGACCGAAGCCCGCCGGGCTTCTCGCAAGTAAGGCCGAGGCAGACGTACTTACGGAGCAGGTATTCATGAATACTCCGGGCTAGAGAAGGATGACTTTCATGTCTGTCCATCAGCGTCGCGCCAAACATCGTCGGGACCATCGCCTCGACCCCAGCATCATCAACGTGCTGCCGGCCAATATCGCCGTGCTTGACGCGCAGGGGACAATTCTCGCGGTCAACGAGTCCTGGGAGCGGTTCGCAGCTGCGAACGGCTTTACCGGCGAAAGCTACGGCGTCGGCCTCAACTATCTCCGGATCTGCGATGCGGCGGGAACTCAGCCCGACGCCCAGCACGTGGCCCAAGGAATCCGGCACATTCTGGACGGCACCATCCGCGCCTTCTCCTACGAATACGAGAGTTCAAGCTCCACACTCCGGCGCTGGTTCCGGGTCATCGTCACCCCGATGCAGGGCAGCCGGAGCTACGGCGCTGTGGTCATGCACATCAACGTATCGGACCTCAAACAAGCGGAAGCCGCCATGCATCAGAGCGAGGTCCGATTGCGGGCGATCGTCGACACGGCGGTGGACGGCATCGTCGTCATCAATGAGCGGGGCATCATCGAATCGATCAATCCCGCCGTCACTCGCATGTTCGGTTACACCTCGAACCAGCTCCTGGGGCAGAACGTGAAACTCCTCATGCCCGACCCCTACCACACGGAACACGACCGGTACCTGACCAATTATTTGCAGTCGGGCCAGAAAAAGGTCATCGGCATCGGTCGTGAAGTGCTGGGACTTCGAAATGACGGCGTGTCATTTCCCATTGAGTTGGCCGTGAGTGAAATGCTCGTCGATGGCGCCAGAAAGTTTACCGGTATCGTGCGCGACATCTCCTCGCGCAAACAGGCCGAGGCCCAGTTCCGTCAAGTGGTGGAATCCGCGCCGAACGGCATGTTGATGATCGATCCCCTCGGCAACATCACGCTGGTCAACAAACAGGTCGAAACCATGTTCGGCTACAGCCGCGAGGAGATGCTCGGCCGGCCGGTCGAAATGCTGATTCCGGAACGGTTTCGTCCCAACCATCCGGCGCATCGCATCGGATACTTCTCGGCCCCGTCGTCGCGCGCCATGGGAGCCGGCAGGGAACTCTTCGGCTTGCACAAGAACGGGCAGGAGTTTCCCGTCGAGCTCGGACTCAATCCGATCGATACGCCGAACGGAAAACTGGCGCTGGCATCCATCGTCGACATTACGATGCGAAAACGCACCGAAAGCGCGCTGTCGAAAGCGGCCCAGGACCTCGAATGGAAGAACTGGGAGATCTCGGAAGCCCGCGA
>CAYXEY010000591.1:0-3778 GCA_964464105.1 uncultured Planctomycetaceae bacterium | reverse complement strand
GTCGCGCGTCGCGCCCGCGACATCGGCACGCCCATTGTTTACACCGACCAGGCGGTTGAGCTGCATCTGATACTGCCGCCGGCGGACGTGCGCGACGAGGTGCGATCGCAGATGATTCGATTGAAGAAGTCTCCCGTTGCGATTCGATCCGCCCTCGACGCCCTCTCGGACACCAACCTCGCCGAATGCACGCTCTCGGCGGGATTCGCCCTTCCGCAAGCGCCGGCCGAATCGGCCGTGGAGCATCGCTCCGATGCCGCCGTCGCCGACATGACCACGGCAGCCGCGATTCTCGACACCCGTCGCCAATTGGTCGACAAGATCGCGGCCTTGCGGCTCAAGGGCCGAAGCAAGGTGGAAGAAGTTCTGTTGCAAACGCCCGGGCTGGAGGATGAACTGCTGAAGTCCATCCCGATCAGCGTGTTCGGTCCGACGCGGCGCAAGGCCGCGGGGACCATGGAGGTGGCAGCCACGATGTCGGCTCTGCACGCCGTCGATCTGGTTCGCGAATGCATGCAACGCCTGAATCCAGCCGCCGATCCGCCGACACTGGAATTGGAATCGAGCCCCGACGACACCCTTTCGGTCCGTGGCATCGGCGTTCAACCCTCTCAGGCCACGCTGGTCCGCATGGGCCTGGCCACGCCCGAATCCGGCGACGCCCAATCCAGCTCACCCGCCTGGGCGAACCAATGCCTCACCGCCGAAGGCACCGCCGAAGTCGCTGGGGGCGATGACCGCACGACCGCCGCGGTGGCGACGGCCCGCGAGGATGCCGAGTTCGACGCCCGCCGCCGGCTGGCCGAAAGAATAGACACGTTGAAGATGCCCGACGGCCGGGCAATGCGCGAAGTGCTGCTCAACCGTAAGATTGTCAAAGACGATTTGAGTCGGTTCTTAAGCGGGGCTCACCGTGTCGGCATGGCCGATGCCACGCCCGATGGCCGCGTCCGCGTGGTCATGCAATTGCCGATGGCGGGCTTGTGGCGACTGATCGCCGCGGTAGACGACCCCAGAATCGAAAAAAGCAACCGAGGCTCGCCTTGATGGTGCCTGCAAACCACGCCTGGTATCGCGACGGATTGAAGTTCACCTGCACCCAGTGCGGTAACTGCTGCACCGGCGCGCCAGGTTATGTATTCGTGTCGGCCGAAGAGATCGCGCGCATCGCCGCGTTCCTAGGCCAGGAGTCGCTGACCGATCGACAGCTTCGGCGGGTGGGCCGCAAGTGGTCGCTCACCGAGCGGAAGAATGGTGATTGCACCTTCCTCAAGGAAATCGACGGCAAGCGAATTTGCAGCATCTATTCGATGCGCCCCCTGCAATGCCGCACCTGGCCGTTCTGGGATGGACTGCTCGATACGCCCGAGACCTGGGAAAAGGCCGCAAAGGGCTGCCCCGGCATGAACAAGGGTCAGAAGCATACATTTGTCCAGATCGAAGTGCGCCGCACGGCCAAGCGAACCGAGGATCTTCCGACGTGACCTTTCCGCTTTCCGATCGAATTCTCGGCGACGCATCCAATCAGAGAGAGATCGCTCGCTCCCTCTCCCTTGAGGGAGAGGGTCGGGGTGAGGGTGTAGAATGCGAGAAGTCTCCGGATGGACCAGTTCCCTTCGAAGCTCAAATGGCCGAATTCTACAAACGTGTTGACGAGGAAATCGCCTCGCATTCTCCCATCTGTCGCAACCGCGGCCTGTGCTGCAAATTCGCCGCGTACGGACACCGCCTTTACTTGACCGAACCCGAACGGACCTACTTCGCCCGTGGACTCGCCGGCCAATGGCGACCGGTCAGTCCAGATCAATCGGATTGCCCGTACCACATCAATGGCGTTTGCACAGCCCGCACCCATCGCCCTTTGGGCTGCCGGGTATTCTTCTGTGACGAAGCCGCCCAGGAATGGCAGGGCCCGGTTTATGAGCGTTTTCTGGCTGAATTGAAGCAGATCGGCCAAACCCACGGCCTGGCGTATGCCTACCGCGAATGGTTATCGGCGTTGCAAATCGGGCCGCAGCTCCCCTCCAACAGCACAGCTCCTATTGACGCCGACCGGCCAAAAACGCTAATATGAAACGCGGATGTGAGGCTCCCGCCATACCGCCTCACGGGGTGGCTCACCGCAGTTGCCCCCGCCTGAAATAACGCACCAGCCCGCGCTGTACTGCCCGGCATGCCGGACGCCTGAAAGGACGCAACCATGAAGATTGCCCGCAGACTCCTGAGTCTAGTCATTCTTGCCGCCATGTTCGCGCCGCTCAGCGGATGCGCCAGCGTCGGTGCGACCAAGGAAGAGAACAACCGCACCATCTCTCGCTCCTGGGAATACGACGGCCGCATGCTGGCAGATGATCTTGGCCTGCTCTTCCAGATCGATCGACCCCGCCGCACCTCCAAGTGGGTCATTGACTAAGCCCCGCCGAGCCGCTTCGATTTGCCCATGCCTGTTGGTGAATGGACGCGGGTTGTGGAATTGTCGGAATGCCGGCCGGGCCGCGGACGCTATGTCGCCATCGGCACTCACGAACTCGCGGTCTTTCGTCTCGAATCAGATCCCGATCAAATCATCGTGACCAAGAACAGTTGCCCCCATGCGGGTGGTAACCTCGCCGCCGGCGCGCTTGCGGGAACCGTGGTCACCTGTCCGTGGCATCAGTGGCCGTTCGACCTGGTCAGCGGCAAATGCACGCTTTCTGAAAATGTCAATTTGGCGCGATTCGAGAGTCGCGTTGAGGACGGCTGGGTCTGGGTCCGTTTGCCGAAATAATCGATCCCGATTGGTGCAAATCCGGTCGCGACGTAACCGCAGTCAATACCGAAGCTTGGACACCTAACCCGAATTGCGAATCCCCTCGGCTAACCAATCCCACACAATCGGGTCATTCCCTATAATCCGGCCGGGTTAGAGCCCCTGCGGAGCAGTTGATCGAACCCTTGTCCAGGAGGATGACATCATGACACGCATGAATCGAATTGCACTTGGTATCGCCGCGGCCGTTACTGTAGGCGCATTCGCAACTCAAACGGCCGAGGCAGGCCATCGCCGGTACTGGCGTGGCGGCTATTGCGGCCCCGCCTATTACGCTCCGGTCGTACGCACCTATTGTCCGCCGGTCTATGCCGCGCCAGTTGTGTATCGCCCGGCCGTGACATACGCCGCGCCGGTCGTGTACTCGGCGCCAGTCGTGACCTATCCGGCGCCGGTCTATTACCCCGCGCCGGTCTATCGCACGCGGTACGTGGCCCCCTATCGCAGCCGCGGTTTCGCGCTGTCAGTGGGCTGGTAAGTCACGCGACTCGTTTAATTGTCAGACAATCAAGAGGCCCGCGGTCGAAGGATCGCGGGCCTTTCTTTTGCAGACGTGCTAATTGATTCGAATGCGGTTATTCACTTGTTTGTCTTGATGGCGATGAAGTCGCCGACGTCCATCCGGCCTCGCACGGCGGGCGGCAGGGAAGACGCAAACATCGAGCGATGCACCAGCCGCCAGGCGGCATTGGGCGCCTGAGCCAATGGGTCGGTGGTCGCAGTGTCATCCACGTTGACATCGCGGCGGGCCAGGTAACGCCCGCCCAGCAGCGTCAGTTTCGCCGAGCTACCCTCGGGGACCAGCGCCTGCACCTGCTTCCCCGTTTCGACGTGTCCTTCGAGCCACTCACCCATGATGTTCATGTCGAGCATTCGGGCCTGAGACACCGGTGCGCGTCCGTTCAGGGACGTCACAGTGAGCTTCTCCTCCCAGCACATCACCGCAACTGCACACGCAGCCGCCCCGGC
>CAYXEY010000590.1:0-3782 GCA_964464105.1 uncultured Planctomycetaceae bacterium | reverse complement strand
GATCCGTGACTTGCCGGAACCAAAGTCTCCGGCACTGGAAAGCAATCCTTCGTGCTGCCGATGGCGAACGAGTCGCCAACGGCACACCGCGCCATTCGAAGCGGGGAGCGTATAATCGGGACAGCGAGTTTGTCAAAGAACACAGTCGGCGATTTGCGACCCATCGAGGCGCCGGGCATGGCAACAAATCACAGGCCGAGATCCAAACGCGGTCGAAAACCCAGCCCGCCGGCCAATGTTCTGGCGGAAGTGCGCCGCCAGGCCGCCGGACATCGCACCGCCCGGCAGCAGAATGCGGCCGAGACCGCGGAAGATTACGTTGAGTTGATTGACGATTTGATTCGCGAACACGGCGAAGCCCGGGCGGTCGACCTGGCCAATCGGCTGGGCGTATCGCACGTGACCGTGACCAAGACGATCCAACGGCTGCAGCGCGAGGGGCTGGTTCGCACCGAGCCCTACCGGGCGATTTTTTTGCAGCCGCAGGGGCGGAAGCTGGCGGAGATCTGCCGCAACCGGCATGAGCTGGTGGTGAACTTCCTTAAAGCCATTGGCGTGGACGAAGCCACAGCCCAGCAGGACGCCGAAGGGATTGAGCATCATGTCAGCGAGGCAACGCTGGCGGCGATGGCGGCGATGGTCAAAAGAAATGCTGACTCGCGATGAAGAACAACACGCGTTTCGCCATGAGTGTGTGTCCACACTCGATCCAGCACGCCAAATACACCGCGAAAAGACTGAATTTCCCACTGAAAATCGCGGGTTTTCACGCGAGCAGCGTATAATTTACTTCGAAGTCCATTGACATTGGACCTTCCAGAGATCAGGTCACCAAGCGGACCATTCGGGAGGGTAAGAATGCGCCGGTTGTTTTTGGAAGTCGCTGTTCTTGTCTTTTGCTTGAGTTCATTGCGGGTTCTCGCCGCAGGAGATGAAATTCATTACACACCCGAACGGCCCGACCAGCCTTACATGCCGGGCCCGGGCGATCTGCCCGCCGCGCGCGGTCCCAGCGGCGCGCCGCCCGGCAGCGTTCAAGTGAACGTCGACGCCAACGGAATGAACATCATCGGCGACGCTGCGAATGAACCCTCTCTGGCCGTCGATCCGACGAATCCCCAGCGTATGGCCGTTGGCTGGCGGCAGTTTGACACCATTGCCTCCAACTTTCGCCAGGCGGGTTATGCATACACGACGAATGGGGGAGCGACATGGACAGTCCCCGGACCTCTGACTCCTGGCGTCTTTCGCAGCGACCCTGTTCTGGGGGCCGACAATGCAGGGACATTTTTCTACAACAGCCTGCAATCGAACTTCTGCATTGACGTGTTCAAGTCCCTTAATGGCGGCGCAACGTGGCCGACATCTGTCCCTGCTTTTGGCGGAGACAAGGCGTGGATGGACATCGATCGCACTGCCGGCCCCGGCGCGGGGTCCATTTACATGGCCTGGCAGACCGGGGCGCTTTGTTCCAGCGTCACGGCCGGGCGGCAATTCACCCGATCAACCGACCACGGTGCCACCTGGATGACACCCATCGCCATTCCCAATGCCCCGCGCTTCGGGGTGACCGCCGTTGGACCCGACGGGGCGGTCTATGTCACGGGGGTGACTGGATCGAGCTCTACGATTGTCGTTGCAAAATCAACTGACGCCCAGAACGGCGGGGTGGCGCCGACATGGGCTTTTTCGGTCACGGGGAACTTCCTCGGCGGCGCTCAAGTCTTGGGCGGAGGCCCGAACCCTGGCGGACTCTCCGGACAAGTCGCGATCGCCGCAAGCCCGCTGAATGCGTCGCATGTCTACCTGCTTTGCTCGGTCAATCCGCCGGGCAACGACCCGCTGGACGTCATGTTTGCGCGAAGCATCGACGGCGGGCAGACCTGGAGCGCTCCGGTGCGAGTGAACGACGACCCAACTACGAATGGGGCCTGGCAGTGGTTCGGCACGATGTCGGTGGCCCCGAACGGGCGCATCGACGTGGTTTGGAACGACACCCGCGACGACCTCTCCGCGAATTCCTCGAAGACGCGATACTCCTTTTCAACAGACGGAGGCCTTACCTGGAGGCCGAGCTATGCGTTCACGCCCGCGTGGAACTCGCATGTCGGTTACCCGAACCAGAACAAGATCGGCGACTATTACCACATGATTTCGGACAACAGTTCCGCGCGGCTAATTTACTCGGCTACGTTCAACGGCGAGCAGGATGTTTATTACACGAGCATCGTGCCCAATGACTGCAATCGCAACGGCATCGCCGACAATCTCGACATCGCCGGCAGCACCAGCACCGACTGCAACGCCAACGGATTGCCGGACGAATGCGAAAGCGACGACTGCAACAACGATTCGATCGTCGACGTCTGCCAGCTTGCGGGAAATGACTGCAATGCCAACGGCGTCCCCGACGATTGCGAGCCGGGGCACGAAGACTGCAACAACAACGGCACCTTCGACCTGTGCGAAGGCTTTATCGATTGCAATGGCAACGGACATTGGGATGCGTGCGACATCGCGAACGGCAATTCTGCCGACTGCAACGGGGACGGCGTACCCAACAGTTGCGAGCTACCGGGCGCTGCCGCGGCCGACGTGTGCGCCAACGCTCCCTTTGCGTCGCAAGGGATCGCCATTCTCGGTACCAACGCGCTGGCCACCACGGACGCCGGCAGCGGGGCCAGTTGCGGTGCGAGCGGGCGCGACGTCTATTTGAGGTATCGCCCGATCACGACAGGGACACTGAACCTGAGCCTGTGCAGCGGAACGCCGTTTGACACCGTGCTGTCTGTCCACACCGGATGCCCCGCGACTGCGGCGAATCAATTGTCCGGTGCCTGCAACGACGACGGATGCGGCGCGGGAGGAGGGCCGTCCATCATCAACAACATTGCCATCACGGCGGGTCAAACCTACATCATTCGCATCGCCGGCTTTGATAACGCCAGCGGCGGCGACGTCGGCAACTACGTGCTCTCACTGAATGGGCCCGCCGGCGTGGGAGACTGCGACAATGATGGAATACCGGATGCCTGCGAAATCGCTGCGGGCGAGGATGCCAACAACAACGGAATTCCCGACAGTTGTGAACCCTTTCCCGCTTGCGCCACGTGCCCCGGGGATTTGACCGGCGACGGACAGGTGAACGGCGCCGATGTATCCGCATTCACTCAATGCCGACTGGCGTTTCCGACCGTTCTGCCAACCTGTGGATGCGCCGACATGAATGGCAACCATCAAGTCAACAGCGTAGATGTCCCATTGTTTGTGAACAAGTTACTGGCCGGCGGATGTCCTTGAGGAAATAATCGCGCAGGTTGCACCATTTTCCGCATTTACAAAATAGGATTTCCAACTTCCCACCGGGGCACCAGGAGAGAAACTTGATAAGGCAGCCTCCAAATCTGCGCGTTTCGATCGATCCACAAGCGCCACGACACAGCCGCCGAACCCAGCGCCGGTGAGTTTTGCACCGAATACTCCGGGCATCTTGCATAGACCCTCTACGATTTGGTCGATCTCGGGCAGCGAGACTTCGTAGTCATCGCTGAGCGATGCGTGGCTTTCGCGCATCAGCTCGCCAATGCGTGGGCAGTCATTCTGCTCCAATGCTGCAATGGCATGCCGCGTTCGAATATTCTCGCTGACGATGTGACGTGCTCGTCGCGTTTGAAGGTCGACCATTTCACGTACCGAGGAGTACAAATGGCCCGGCATCACATCGCGCCATCCTTGAACGCCTCCCAGCTTGATGAATTGACTCAGCGCCTCCTTGCACTCCT
>CAYXEY010000589.1:0-3782 GCA_964464105.1 uncultured Planctomycetaceae bacterium | reverse complement strand
GCGCGGCCGGCATGCTGACGCTGTTCATCCGCGGCGTGCTGTGCAACTGGATGGTCTCCACCGGCGTCGTCGCCGCCATCCTGTCCACCCACGTCAGCGGCAAGATCTTCGCCATGTGGATGCCGATCATGCTGTTCTTCTACATGGGTTTCGAGCACTCGATCGTGAACATGTTCCTGTTCCCCTCCGGCCTGATGCTGGGCGGCAACTTCTCGATCTACGACTACATGGTGTGGAACGAGATTCCGACCGTAATCGGCAACCTGGTTGGCGGCCTCTCCTTTGTCGGCCTGACCCTCTACTCGACGCACATCAAGACGGCGCCGAAGCGTTCGGCAATCTGATCGTCGATGTAAAGTGATGGCCCCGCGCCGCACGGCGCGGGGCTTTCCCCTTGCCACGCTGATTTCATGGGCGCGAACCGACAACTCAGGCTCTCCATCGGGCAGTGCTCCGACAAGGGCCGCAAGGAGGTCAACCAGGACTTCCACGGCATCTATCTGGCGCAGGAACCCCAGCTCGGCGCCAAGGGCGTCGCCATCGCCCTGGCTGACGGCATCAGCAGCAGCCAGGTCAGCCAGGTCGCCGCCGAGTCGGCCGTGAAGACCTTCCTCGAGGATTACTACTGCACCTCCGACGCCTGGTCGGTGCGGAAATCCGGCGAGCACGTGCTGTCCGCCATCAATTCCTGGCTGCACGCGCAGACCCAGCAAAGCCAGCACCGCTACGATCGCGACCGAGGCTACGTGTGCACCTTCAGCGGCATCGTCGTCAAGTCGACCACGGCCCACCTGTTCCATATCGGCGATGCGCGCATCCACCGCCTGCGCAGCGGCGCGCTGGAACAGCTCACCGAAGACCATCGCGTGTGGGTCTCCGCCGGGCAGAGCTACCTCGCCCGCGCCCTGGGCATGGATCGCCGGATCGACGTGGACTACCGCGCCGTACCGCTCATTGCCGGCGACCTGCTGCTGCTGGCGACGGACGGCGTCTGCGAATTCATGGATGCCGCGACCATCGCCGCCGCGCTGGACAACAGCAGCGATCTCGACGCGGCCGCGCGCAGGATCGTCGACATCGTGTTCGAGCGCGGCTGCCAGGACAACCTCACCCTGCAGCTGGTGCGCATCGACGAACTGCCGAGCCCGGAGGCCAACGAGATCTATCGGCAGGTGACGGAGCTGCGCTGCCCCCCGCTGCTGGAGGCACGCCAGAAATTCGAGGGCTACCAGATCGTGCGCCAGATCAAGGGCAGCAGTCGCAGCCACATCTTCCTGGCCGTCGACGAAGAGAGCGGCGAGCGTGTGGTGATCAAGATCCCCGCGACCGACATGCAGGACAATCCCGCCGCTCTCGAGCGCTTCATGCTTGAGGAATGGATCGCCCGCCGCATCGACAGCCCCCACGTGCTCAAGCCGTGCAGCCAGACGCGCCGGCGCAACTTCCTCTACGTGGTCACCGAGCACATTGAGGGCCAGACATTGGCGCAATGGATGGTCGACAACCCGAGGCCCGACCTCGCCACCGTGCGCGCGCTCGTCGAACAGATCGCCCGGGGCCTGCAGGCCTTCCACCGCCTAGAGATGATCCATCAGGACCTCAAGCCCGAGAACATCATGCTCGACGGCAGCGGCACCGTGAAGATCATCGACTTCGGCGCGGTGCGGGTCGCCGGCATCGAGGAGGTCGAAAGCCCGATTGCGCAGATCAACCTGCTCGGCACTGAACAGTACGCCGCCCCGGAGTATTTTCTCGGCGAGAGCGGGAGCCCGCGCTCGGATATCTATTCGCTCGGCGTGATCGCTTGCCAGATGCTCTCGGGCCGGCTTCCCTACGGCGCGGAGGTGCCCAAGGCGCGCACGCGCGCGGCGCAGCGCAGGCTCGAGTACCGTTCCGTGCTGCACGAGGAGCGCGAGATCCCGTCCTGGGTGGACGACGCCCTCCGCAAGGCGGTCGCCCCCGACCCGGCCAGGCGCTACGAGGAACTGTCCGAGTTCGTCTACGACCTGAGCCACCCAAACCAGGCCTTCCTCGACAAAACCCGCCAGCCGCTGATCGAACGCCATCCTGTGCTGTTCTGGAAGGTCGTTTCCCTGCTATTGCTGACGATGGTCATCGTCCAGGCCTGGCTGCTTTCACGCTAGACAGCCTTTGCGCCGGCGGCACACACCCGATGGGCAGCGGACTTCCATGTGATCGCGGAGCATGCCCAGCAGAATGTCAGAATTTCACAGTCAGTCCAGCGTAAATCGAGCGGCCTGGGCCGGGCACGGGAGTACCCCATTTTGGCGTCGTGACGGCCGTTGTGCTGGAACTCATCGTCGTACCCTGTCCCGTGTAGGCGCCGCCGAGCGGATGGTAGTAAAGCTTGTCGAAGAGGTTCTCAACGCCGAAATCGAGTCGCATCTGCTTCCAGGCATAGCTCCCGCGCAGATTGACGAGCGCATAGCCCGGAGTATCCATCTCGTTGCGCGCGCTGGAGCCGTCGTCCTTGCCCTTCACCATAACCAACTCGACGGCATTGCCCCAGCCGCTGAGCCTGTGTGTCAGTGCGAGCTTGGCGTTGAGCGGCATGACGTTGTAGAGCCCGTCCCCGGTATCGCGATTCCTGCCATTCGTGTAGCCGAGCGTACCCTTCAACCCGAACTCGCCAACGCCGGTCTTGGCCAAGGGCATCCTGCCGGACAGGTCGAGACCGTAGAGGCGAGCAGACTGGTTCATGAACTTGAGTACTGAGAACTGGTTCGTCTGCGGCACCGTGCGGGGGTGTTGGTCGCGCCATCCCACTGGATGGCGTCGATGTAGTCGGTCACCCGCGTGATTGCGCGTGCTTCCGACCAGACGGTGCAGCCAATGATGACGCTTTGAGTGGGTGAATGAAATGATTGAACACGTGAAGGCATGGCAATGTATCGGCTGCGGCAAAATCGAGGCCCCGCAGACCTGCGTCGGGGTCTGCCAAGACCGCCGGGTGGAATTCGTGTACGCGTTTGAGTACGAGGAAACACTGGCCGCGCTGGAGGCGGAACGCCGGCGGGCGAATGCCTTGGAAACACTTGTTCGCCAATTGGCGCGAACCACACCGAGCGAGGGTGGGTGGGAGCGCTCCTATCGAGCCATGCAGGACCAGGCCCGAAAGGTTCTGGCGACCTTGGCGAAGGACGGGTCGTCCCGGCTTTGAAAGACGCGCGAAGCCTTACGCTTCGGGCCGATCGGGAAGCTGATTGACTTTGCTGCACCACGCCTCGATGCATTGAGGACCGCAGAAGTGATAGAGGTAATCGGCGCCATCGAAGCCAATCGCCACGCTTGCAGGAATTTTCGCGTGACAGTATTCGCAATCAAACGGCGTTTCCATGGCCGCGGGCCCGAGATCATTGCCGCTGCCGACATTGCAATCGGGAATACTGCTCGCCCCACCCGTTTCCCGCGGCGCATGTGGCACGCTGTCGTGAAGCAGGTCTGCGGGCGATATGGCAATCGGATCGCTGGCGGGAAATGTTTCGGCGAGCGCCTCATCGAGCCGCCATTCTTCGTGCGCCTCGGAACGCCTGGAGGACTCGGACGAAACTTCATCAGGCGCTTCCGTTGAACAACCCGCCGTGCAGCAAGGTTTTCTACTCATGGCACGCCTCTTCCGGCTGACGAATGCAGGCCCTGCCCGTCGGAATGAATCGTTGGCAGCAATCTCTGCTGTCAGCTTGCGCGACTGCCATCGTCTGCCTGCGCGATGTGGTTATACACCGCACAATAACGCTCTTCGATGCTCGCGCCGAACATGG
>CAYXEY010000588.1:0-3787 GCA_964464105.1 uncultured Planctomycetaceae bacterium | reverse complement strand
CGGGCGATGAAATCGACGAGAGCCTCTTTCCGGGTTACACCCGCGGGCAATTGGGGGACGACGCGGCCGCGGATGCGCTGCATTACACGCTGCAACGCGTGGAGGGCGTGAACTGCGATCGGCCGATCATCGTGTGGGATTCGCCGGACTTCGATTCCATATCGTCGGGCGTCTATCAGCGCGGGCTGCTGGAGCTGATGGGCCGGGCCGATGCCTGCGTCGTCGTGCTGAGCAAGGAAAAGTATGCCGATCTGTCGGTATGGGCGATGCTGCGGCTGCTCGCGCCCTTGCGGCGTCCGACGGCGATCGTGCTCAACAAGATGACGCCTGATGCCGCGGGGCCGCTGAGGGACTCACTGCAGAAGCGGCTGGATGAAATGGCATGGCCGGGGCCGCGGGCGGCGATTTATACGCTCGACTACGACTCGCGACGAATGGAGGATCCGGCGTCGTTGAATGGCGACGCCTCTCGATTGCGCGAGGCGGTCTTCGGCTTGACCCAAACTTCGCACAGTAATGCGGCCGCCACGCCCAACACTGAATCGTCCAATGAAACTGCGTATGTGCGGGCGCATTGGCGGGAATGGACCGCGCCGTTGCGAGCGCAGCATGCGGCGCTGGAGCAATGGCGCAGCGCGGTCGCGGCAGCGGCCGAACAGTTCGTCGCGGTCTATCGCCGCGATTACCTCGATCATCCACGACGATACGACAGCTTTCGCCGGGCCACCCTTGAATTGTTGACGCTCATCGAAATACCAAGACTCGGCAGTGCGATCACCAAGGCCCGCCGTGCGGTCACCTGGCCTGTGCGACAGCTCTTCGCGACGACGCGATCGGCAATGGCTCCCGCCGGCGGAGTGACCGAACCGGGCGACGTCGAAGCGGGCGTCTTGATTGAAGCCGCGGAGTCCATGCTCACCACGCTGGCGCGCGATGCGGCACGACGCGCTGATGGAACCGCCGGCTCGCAGGCCGTGTGGCGGGCGATTGCTTCGCGGTTGTCTGCTGATGAGTCCACTTTGCGCGAGGCATTCGCCTCGGCTCTGCGGGCGCATCATGAGAAGATCAAGCTCGAAGTCCATGTCGCCGCCGGAGAATTATATGAAGGTCTTCAAAAAAGCCCTGTGCAACTGGCGGCGATTCGTACGGCGCGGACCACGCTCGACGTGGGCCTGCTGGTGCTGGCGCTGAAGACCGGCGGGCTGACGCCGCTCGACGCAATCTATGCACCCGCCACCTTCGCGCTGTCGTCGATGCTGGTCGAGGAGATGGCGGGAATGCGCATGGGGCATGTGGCCCGCAATCTCAAGAGCCGGCAGCTCTCCACGGTTCGTCAGACGCTCGTCGAAGACACGCTCATTCGCGAATTGTCTCAATTAATCGATCGGCTGGGCGACGAAGCGATTGCTCCAATTGAGCCGGCCTTGCTCGCCAGGGCTGACAAGCGCGTCGCCGGGGGAGGGTTCGACTCTGTCCGATGACCTGCGAACATTGTTGATTCGCGCGAGCGCGTGGGTCGAGCGTGGACAGGCCGCCGGCTGGTTCGGCGCGGACGATGCTGCGCGGCTTGCGGGCGTTGAGTCGCGGCGTCCGGGCGATCTGGTGAAGGATGGCGCGGTGCGGCCGCTGGTGGTCGCGCTCTTCGGCGGAACAGGCGTGGGCAAGAGCAGCCTGCTGAACCGCATCGCCGGCGAGCCGATCGCCCGCGTGGGCGTGGAGCGTCCCACCTCGCGCGAAGTCACGCTGTACCTGCATGCCTCGATCGAGCTGGCCGATCTGCCGCCCGAGCTTCCGCTCGATCGCATGCAGATTCGCCGCCATCATCACGACGGCAGTCGAGATGTCCTGTGGATCGACGCGCCCGACATCGACAGCGCCGAGGAGGCCAATCGCCGCTGCGCCCTGGCCTGGCTGCCGCACACGCACCTGGTCTGTTATGTCGTCAGCCCAGAGCGATACAAGGACGATGCCGGCTGGCGGATCCTGCGCGAGCGCGGCGACCGGCATGGATGGATGTTCATCATCAATCGTTGGGACGAGGGACACGCCGTGCAGCGCGACGATTTCGCCCGGTTGCTCCGCGAAGCCGGATTCGAAGCGCCGCTGATCGCGGTCACCAGCTGCGCAGCGGACCGGCGCGCCACGCCGACGCCCGATGAACTCGACCTGATACACCAGCGCATCGCGCGCCTGATGGATGAACACGGCGTCGCGGTGCTGAATCAGCAAGTCGAACGGGCGCGACTGTGTGATCTGCGCGAAGCGCTCCAGTCGTCGTCATCTCGATTGGGTGGCGACGCATCGTGGACTCAGATTCGCGAGTCCGCGGCGGCCGATTGGGCCCGAGCGTCGAGGTTGATAGAGCAATCGTCGATTCCCGCCGTGCAGGTCGCGGCCCGCAGAATTGCCGTGCGCGCGCCCACCCTGGGGCGGCGCATCGCGCACGCCACCCTCGCCCTGCGAGGACAGGAAGCAGCGCCGCTCAACGCCGAACGTGAGGACACGGCGCTCGTTGCCGCCGACTTGTGGGACGAGGCTTCGGCCAATCGACTCGCGAGTTGTCTTGATGCGGTGGAAGTCCGTGCGCGGCAGGGCGGAATCACCGCCGGACCGCTCCGCGCCCGAATCGATACGCTGGCGCGCAAGGCGGATGGCGACATGGGCCGCTGGGTTGGTGCGCTCACGGAGATGAATCCGACCCTGTCGGCGAACGGGCCGCGGCGATGGATTCAATCGGTCCTGCGCTGGGCGGCGCGATTGCTGCCGCTGGGTGGATTGCTCATCGTGGCCTATGCCGTGATCGTCGGATACTGGCGGGCATCGATGGGCACGGCGTCCTATTTCGGCGCCGAGTTTGCGATTCACAGCACGATGTTCGTGCTGCTGCTCTGGCTCGTGCCCACAATGCTCGAACGGTGGATGCGTCCGTCCGTCGAAGCCGCAGCGCAGGAAGCGGTGAGTGCGGCGCTGAGCGGCGCGCTGCGGCGACTTGGCGAGAGAATAGACGAGTGTATTCTTGAGGCGCGGCGCTCGGCCGGAGAACTGGCCGCGGACGGAGCGGCGTTGAATTCAGAAATAGACCGCCGCATTCATGAGATTTCGCCGGAGCGATCCGAATTGGTGAGCGGCCTGCTGGCATCCCCGGCCCCGGTAGTGCGCCGCTCCCCGTCTGAAATGACACGTCTGTCTCGTTAATATCGGCGCATCGGCTATTCAGCTCCGGCGGAAACAGCGCACTCCCCGGCGTTCGGAAAATTGTTCAGTTTTTTGTACGTTTTCGTGGGCCGGCACCTCCGCGGCGCAAACAATGACATCAAGTCCGCGTTAAGTACTGGTCGCAATGCGCCCGGAACGAGGACACCGCTGAACCGTTCGGCGGAGCAGAGTTCCTCGCGCAAGGAGATCGACCATGAAGAGTAATTGGTTTCGGATGCTGGCCGTGGCGGCGTGTGCCATGGCGTTTGTCGCGCTCGGGCCGGGATGCGGCGTGATTGACAATTTCGACAGCGATGACGACGGGGTGCTGAACACGTCGGACAATTGTCCGTCGGTGTCCAATGCCGATCAGGGCGATGCAGACAGCGACGGCCTGGGCGATGCGTGCGACAATTGTCCGAATGTCGCCAACGCCGATCAGGCCGACACGGATGGAGATGGCGTGGGCAATGCCTGCGACAATTGTCCCAACGCGGCCAACGCTGACAAGGCCGACACCGATGGCGACGGCGTGGGCGATGTCTGCGATAACTGTCCCAGCGTGGCCAACGCCGACCAGGCCGACGGGGAT
>CAYXEY010000587.1:0-3792 GCA_964464105.1 uncultured Planctomycetaceae bacterium | reverse complement strand
GAATCGTCCGCCCGGTCGAACTTCAGGTCGGCCAGGTCTGCGATCACGATTTCCGCGGTTGTATAAACGATGCAGCCATCAGCGAGGTGGCCGCCGAGGGTGAGGCCCTGCCCGTCCGACACCGCCAAGTGCAAGTGGCACCCGCTCGCACCGACGGTTCCGACCAGCGAGACGATCTCGCGCTTGCCGTCGAAGACCGAGGCCTCCTTCTGATCCGCGAGTCGCAGCACGGTGTGTGACAAGCTGCCCACCGCCGTCATTACAGCACCAGCCTGAATGCCCCGTGCTTTCGCGTATGCCTGCAATTCCACGCGCAAATCGGCACCGGGCGCTAGCCGCATGGCGTAAAACTTCGCCGCGGATGGCCCGCCCTGGGCGACGACGGAATTCGATGGGATTGATGGGATTGGGGTCATTCTCGTTTCATCGCCGCTGCAGCCGGCTGTCACCCACACCGCCGTGGCAAGAAATAAGCCATACTCGGGTAGGCGACGCATCAATGCACGACCTCACGGCTCGACCGGTGTGAATCAGCGTGTCCTTTCTCCGGTCGAACACGCTGGTGTCTTTTCACTTCACACAATACCAAAAAAAGAACCGGGCTGAGGACAGCCCGGCTCCGATCGTAGATCCAATTATCGACCAAAACTGGTAGTCAATTACTCCTTTGCATCCGCGAAGACCGGGCCGGACATGCTGGGCATCGGTGAACCGATGGCCACCTGCGGGCGCGGGGCGCCGACGGCGAATGCGGTCTGCGTGGTGAACGCAGTCTGCGCCGCGAAGGCCGGCTGCGGGTTGAAGCCCCCCTGCTTCGCGAAGGCCAACTGCGGTGCGAACGACGCCTGCGAGGTGAATACAGACGTATTGACCACGCCCTCGTTCATAAGCATCGGCCGGTTCGACGGGCTGGCCTTGTTCTTGCTGCGCGTCATCCAGATGCTCTTGTGTGAGGTCATCAATGCATACGGCCAGACCCAGCACAACAGCAGCGTCGCGTAGAAGCCATACACGATCGCGAAAATCGCATGCAGGCTCCGCTCGCGGATGAGATAGAACAACATCGAGAAGCTCGCGCCGGTCACGCACATGGCCAGCAGCTTGAGACCGAAGATGCCCGGCATGAACACCGATAGCACCAGGGCCGCGGCCAGCAGTGGGTACGGCAGCCACATACCGAGCGCGCTCATGATGAAATTGAAGCGGATGCCATTGGCATTTCCGCGGTGGAACTTACCGAAGACGTACGACCAGGTGTGCGCCGTCTCGCGGACGTTCGACCGCGCCCAGCGGAGGAACATCTTGCACAGGCTCAGGTACTTGGTCGGGCTCTTGGTCCACACCCGGGCGCTGCGCTGATAGCGCACGTTGTAACCCTGGCTGAGGATGAAGTTGGTCATGGCATGGTCTTCGCCGGCGCGGGCCTTGCCGCCGAGCCAGGTCTGATTCAGCCACTTGTCGAGCACCGGCATGATCGCCGTCTTGCGATAGGCGGCCAACGCGCCGGCACAGCACAGCACGGCGCCCTGGCCCATCATGCTCTGGGCGGCGCGCTTGTAGTCAAAGGTCATGACGTAGCGCACGGTCAGCATCTGCGGAATGATCGACTCGTCGCGATTGAGCACGGTCACATTGCCGGCCACGCCGCCGACCGTCGGGTCGAGCACCATCGGGCTGACCAGGGCAGGCAGCGCGTCGGGGGCGATCAGCGAGTCGCTGTCCACGGTGATGAAGATCTCTCCGGTGCCGCGCTTGAAGCCCTCGTAAAGGACATGGCGCTTGCCGCGATTCTCTTCGAAGTGAAGGATCTTGACGCGCGAGCCAACCTCGGCCGCGGCCTCCTGAATGTGCTTCCAGGTGTCGTCTTCGCTGCCGTCATCGCAGACGATGATCTCAATGCGATCTTCGGGGTAGTCGGCCTTGGCCAGGTGGCGGATGGTCCGACCGACGAGCGGGCCTTCGTTATAGGCCGGCACGACGACGGTGATCTTGGGGAGTCGATCGCGCGACACGGTCGGCGTCGGCTTGTAGCGCATGGCCAGCCAGAGTCGCCAGAGCGACCACACCGTGCTGGAGACGCCGTAGGCGCCGAGAATCGTTGCGTAGATTCGTCCCGGCGTGTTGTGCAGCAGGATGCGAACCGCCTCGACGTGCGAGTTGTTCATCCAGGCCAGCACCAGCACCAGGGTCGACGCGACGCCAATGGCCAGCTTGCCGGTGATTTCAATCCAATTCACATCGCGGCGCTGAACCTGAATCGGTGGCGTGCGATCGGCGGGCTTGAAAAAAGTCAGTTGACTCGAGGATAACGCGGACACTCTGTTTCGCTCCTTAGATTGCGTTGCGGCACATCGTGCGTGCCGGGGTGGGAAAACTGGGCAGTGAAAAAATGCCGGAGTCGTTTTCATCGACCCCGACCATGGGGCCTTCAGCCGGCAATTCGGCAAAGACTTCAATCTTGTAGCCGTCCGGATCAAATACAAACGTCTGATAGTTACCGTCGAACATCCGCGGCCGGGTCGAGCGCATGCCCATCGTCTGGGCGCGATCGAAGGCGTCGTCCACGTCGGCCCGCGACTCGACGCCGATGGCAAAGTGATCCATGCCCGACGGCGTCTGGCCGCCGAGTCCCTGGGTCAGCACGATTGAAAACGTCTGACCCGACCCGGTCGGCCCCGTGCAGATCAGCACGCCTGGACGGTTTGGCGTCGGTCGCCGGGCGGTCATCCCGAACAGGCGCCCGTAAAAGCCGGCGCTCTCGGCCAGGTCCCGCACTCGGAGGTTCAGGTGCCTGATGCCGCTGCTCAAGATCATCGCCCTTTCATCCAGCATTCAGCGCGGCGGTCCGCATTCGTGCGGGGCTCGCGCCAAACCGTTTTCGTTCCACCAATTAGACCCACCGCCCCTGAGGCGGTGGTGAATTGGGCGTGAGGATTGCTTAAGCCGGACGTCCGAGAAGCCCGCGTGTTTGAGCGCCAGGGGCGTCAGAAGATGAGGAATTCTTAATTCAGAGAGGTTTGGTCCGAAGAGGAAGCGTCACGATAAACTCGCAGCCCCCGGTCGGGCGATTTGCAACCGAAATCTCCCCCCCGTGCAGCCGGGCCACGCCTTTGGCAATGGCCAGGCCGAGTCCGCTTCCCTTGAGGCGATTCTGATCGGACGGCACCTGAAAGAAGCGATCGAAAATGCGGGACAGGTAAGCGGGATCAATGCCCGGCCCGCTGTCGCGAACGGAAATGCTGGCTTGGCCGTTTCGCGCCGTCACTTCAACTTCGACCGGCGACTCGACCGGTGCATAGCGGATCGCATTGCGAATGAGATTCGAAATCATGGTGTGAAGCAGGTCATCGTCGCCGACCACCGTCAGCTCGGGGCCATGCGTACCCGGCATGGCCAGGCGCGGCACGAGGCGTACCTCGCGCTGTACGGCGATCGGCTGACACGATTCCACGGCACTCATCACCACTTCGTTAATCGAGACGGGTGAAGCCGTGCTTGGCGAGAGTCCGGCATCGGCGCGGGCCAGGGTGAGCAGGCTGTCAACCATCTGACCAATGCGGCGAAGTTCGTCCTGCAGACTGGCGACGAACTCCTCGTACTCCTCCATGGTGCGGGCCTTCTGCAGCAGGACCTGCGTGCCGCTGAGGGCCGTGGCGACGGGCGTCTTTAACTCATGGGCCGCGTCGGCAATGAACCGATCCTGGGCGCGAAACGCGGCTTCAAGTCGATCGAGCATCCCCCTCGCGAAGTTCATCCACGACAATCCCACCATCGTGATGCTCGCGCTCGGCT
>CAYXEY010000586.1:0-3795 GCA_964464105.1 uncultured Planctomycetaceae bacterium | reverse complement strand
GAAATCAACACGCGTAACACTCATCGCGAAGCCGAAACTTCAATCACGCGGTTCATCGTTCCGAATTCGTTGCACACGCAATTGGGTACGGCTTGTTCGTCGCCCACCGGCTCGCAGCACCAGCGATCGTCGACGACAAACTTGTATTCATAGCGGCCTGGTGCCAATTCAACGTGGGTGCGCCAACTCCCATCCGTCGAGCGTTCCATCTTCGTCGCCAGCGGATCCCAGTCGTTAAACGTGCCCGCTACGAAGACCTGTTTTGCATCTGGGGCGTCACATTTGAAGAGAGTGCCGTTTGTGTGCGTGTTCTGTTCCGCCTTTGCCATGACGTTCTCCTCGATGTTGGACCTCGCCACTAATCGGTCCAGCGCTACACAGTGTCGTTCCAGTCGCTCATACCTTTGATGCAAATTCACTCGATGATCTTCCGACGCGAGGTGTGGAATTTGATTCCGTGCGTTTCGACCGGGCCATTGCGGCATCGCTCTTCTTTTTTCAATTCCTAACTCTTGCCGCTCGCCCAAGGGGACCGGCCAGGAGCCGTCAAGGAGTTCTGTTGAGAGGGCCTTGCACCGTTCGTGCCATTTGCAGCCGGACGAACAGAATTCACTGAACGAGCCAAAGCATGTCGCACATCCATGAAAGCGCTGCCACCTCCAGACGAAGTCCGGATCGGGAGCGACGCCGGTACGAATGGCGAGTCGCAAAGCTCTCTCGTGGATGATGTGCGGGCTTACCATCGTGCCAATTTCTCTTTTGACCGATGATGCGAGCATTTCGCACGCCAACCCAACTCGTTTGCGCGCCGTGACGCAAAGCCGAGTTAGCCACCAATTCGATGCGCATGCGAGGTCTAAACTTCCATCGATGCGCGAGAATCGGAGCCTGCGCTGCGTCGCAACTCGCAAGAGTTGGCCGGGTTGCCCATACGCATAAGTATTGCGAGCGCAACATGTTGCGGAGTTTGATTTCGTCAGGGGCGGATGACTCATTCCAAGGCCCGGACCAGTCGCTCCAAGGCGGCGGTTCCACGTTCTGCGACGAAGACCAACTGCGCCCGGGCGCGCACCCAACCAATCCACGTTATAACCGGGCTACCGCTTGGTGCCGGACGGCCGAGACACCGGTCGCTTCCAGAATCGGGTCAGGCGGCAAGCAGAGCTGCATGTGCGTACCGACACTCGTCGGACCGGGGTCGAGTGTCCCGGCGACGCCCAGCACGGTGGCGCATCCGATCGCAACGAGACCCGCGACAAGACGCGTAAGTGCCCAGCAGGGAACCCGCGCGGTAACTTCGCAGGCATGTTCGGACATCACGGCTTCCTTGGTGCCATTGCTTCGAACTTGGCTTTCAACTCGGGATGACATACGAAGCACTGTGATTCGGGCAGGTTATGTTCCTTGCACCAATCACCTTTCTTCTTAAAGCCATCGATCAGCTTCGCATTACAACGCGTGCATATCGATTCAGGGACCCTATGTTCGGGGCACCAGTCCGCGATTTCAGCTTTCTTGATGAGCGGCAGTACTGGTGTTGCAGTCGTAGCCGGTACAGCCGCCGGCGCTTTGCATGTCGGGGGCGGCGTTTTGCCTCCGCAGTCGCAGCCGCCCATCATGAGAGGCGTGCTGAAGAGTACGAGCAAAAACGCGTTACACTTTCTTCTGAAACGCATGTTCTTCTCCTCATGCATGAACCGGTTCCGTTCCCGTGGGTGTGGGAAGATCGATCGACTCCAACGCTGGGGTTGATCGTTTAAGGGCGTCGTCGCCTTCGTGCTCCCTCGCCGCCTTCGCGGTACTCACTGCGCCAAACACGAGATAGATCGCGGGCAATACAAGCAGTGTGAGCAATGTGCTGCTGACGACGCCGCCAATCACAACGGTTGCCAATGGGCGTTGAACCTCGGCCCCAACTCCGGTGCTGAACGCCATGGGTAGGAAACCAAGGGATGCAACCAGGGCAGTCATCAGCACCGGTCGCAAGCGTGTCAGGGCTGCTTCCTGAATTGCATCGCGAAGAGGCAATCCCCGCGCCAATAATTGACGCACATAGGAAACAAGGACCATGTCGCCCAACACCGCGACGCCAGATAGCGCAATAAACCCGACGGCGGCGGAAATCGAAAACGGCATCGCGCGAACCCAGAGAGCAATCGCCCCGCCGACAATCGCGAAAGGGACGCCGGTGAAAACGCGAACAGCGTCGAGCACCCGGTGGTATGTCGCATAGAGCAGTACAAAGATCATCACGAGCACGACTGGCACCACAATCAGCAGGCGTATTCGGGCTCGCTCGAAATTCTCAAATTGACCACCCCATTCGATGTGGTATCGGCCGGGCGGTAATTGGACCCGCTCTGCCAGGAGACGCTGCGCCTCGGCTACGTAACTACCCAT
The DNA here is from genome assembly GCA_964464105.1 of uncultured Planctomycetaceae bacterium. Lineage (GTDB taxonomy): Bacteria > Planctomycetota > Phycisphaerae > UBA1845 > UTPLA1 > CAYXEY01. The sequence continues at coordinate 1,395 of CAYXEY010000586.1, read as the reverse complement.
ATCACGTCCACGCACGTTCACCTGCACCGTCGTTCGCCGCTGGCCCCATTCGCGCATGATCGTCGCCGGTCCCTCCACTTCCTCGACCGTCGCGAGGTTGACCAATGGGACGCGCTGTCCGGACGAAGTCGGCAGAACAATCGAGCGTACGGCGTCAATGTCGCGTCGATACGTGTCGGGCAGACGAGCGACCAGTGGGAAGCGAAGTTGCCCTTCGATCACTTCGCCGAGCGGTTTGCTGCCGATGGATTCAACTATGTCCATCACGGTTTTGGCGGCCACGCCATGGCGGGCCAGCGCTTCCTGATCGACTCGAACCTGGAGAACCGGTTGTCCGGTAAGTTGTTCCGTGCTCAGGTCCGCCGCTCCTTGGATTGATCCCAATAGGGCGCCGATCTCATCACCTTTAGCTTTGAGGATGTCGAGGTCGTCGCCGTAAAGCTTCATCGCCACATCGCCGCGCGCCCCAGCGATCATCTCGTTCATGCGCATTTCGATGGGCTGCGTCATGGCGATGCGCTGACCGGGCATGTCACGCAACTCGCGCTGGATAAGCTCAACCAATTCGGCTTGGGTCGTTGCGCGTTTCCATTGCTCTCGCGGCGTTAGCGACATGAATATGTCGGTTAACTCAACCCCCATTGGGTCCGTTGCGACTTCTGCGGTGCCAATCCGGCTCCAAACGTGCCGAATTTCGTCCGGGAAGGCCGCGAGCAGTGCCTTTTCCATTTGTGTGTTGTAGCGAGTCGATTCTTCAAGGTCCGTCCCCGCTAAGCGGATAACGTTGGCAATGATCGCTCCTTCGGATAAGCGCGGGATGAACTCCGTGCCAAGTCCGCGCGCGACAATCGTTGCGAATCCGAGGACCGCCAAGCCGATCCCGAGCACGGCAATATGGTGCCGCATAACCAGGCGGAGTACGGGTGCATAAATCGCTTGTGCGATGCGGACGAGTAGCGGGTCGCGCTCTTCCATGCGACGCGGGAGGATCAAGCTTGCGAGAACAGGCATCAGTGTCAGTGAAAGAACGAGCGAACCCGCCAATGCGAAGATCACGGTCAAGGCCATCGGGCGGAAGAGTTTTCCTTCGATACCCTCCAAAGCGAGGATGGGCACGTAAACGAGCATGATGATTAGCTCACCGAACATGGTCGGCTTGCGAACTTCCAAGACCGCGTCGCGCACCACGTCAATGATCTTTCGTTTCTGCCGGTCGTGGACGATGTGACGTGTCGTGTTTTCGATCTGGATGACGGCACTATCCACGACGAGGCCGAAGTCGATGGCCCCTAGACTCATTAAGCTCCCGGCAATGGCAAATTGCAGCATTCCTGAGAAGGCGAACAGCATGGACAAGGGAATGGCCAGCGCGACGATCAAGCCGGCCCGCAGATT
>CAYXEY010000585.1:0-3809 GCA_964464105.1 uncultured Planctomycetaceae bacterium | reverse complement strand
TGGCGCGAAAATACGAACTTTCGTGGCCGACGGTGCGAGTCGAACGAAAGCTCTTTCTGCGACGGACACGCAATCCGATCCTGATGCTCGCATTGGGCGACGAGGCCGCAATGATTGGCGATGCATCGCCGCGCAAAGTCGTACCGATCGACGTGCGTCTGGGCGACGATTTTGACATCATGCTTCTGACCGGCCCCAACACCGGCGGCAAGACAGCGACGCTCAAGACCGTGGGCCTCGTGTCCCTCATGGCCCAATCGGGTCTGCCGATTCCAGCGGCGCCGGAGGCCGTGCTGCCATTGTTCGATGACATTTTCATCGACGTGGGCGACGAACAAAGTCTGCAACAGTCGTTGTCGACGTTCAGCGCACACCTCGCCCGCATCCTCGACATCGTGCAGCGCGCCCGGCAGACCAGCCTCGTGCTGATCGACGAAATGGGCGCGGGCACCGATCCCGACGAAGGCGCTGCCATCGGACGCGCCGTGCTCGATCGGTTGCTGGCAACGGGCTGCCTCGCCATGGTCACCACGCACCTCGGCGCGTTGAAGGCGGTCGGATTCGAAATGGACCGCGTGGACAACGCCAGCGTGCAGTTCGATATTGAGACGTTACGTCCGACCTATGAGCTGCGAATCGGCGAGCCCGGTAACAGCAATGCCCTGGCGATTGCCGCCCGGCTGGGGATGCCGAAAAAAATGGTGGAGGCCGCCCGCCGCCATCTGAACCGCCGGGAGCGCGCCCTGTCGAAGGCCATTGCGGGCACCCTGGATGTCCGTCGGGATGCCGAACGGGCGAGACTCGACGCGGAGAACGCCAGGATCGAAGCAGCACGGGCGACCCTTGCCTCATTGGATCGCACCCGACAACTGGAGGCTCAGCAAAAAGCCTATACCCAATGGGTTGAGAACGTTATCGCGCTTACACCAGGAACGCCGGTCCGCGTCCGGCGATTTCATGATCCAGGCCGGGTGGTGCGGGTGTCATTTGACCAGCAACGGGCTGTGATTTGCATCGGGGCGGTCGATATTGAAGTTCCGCTGACGGATATCATTTTTGGCGATCAGGCAGCCCAGCTTAACAGTTAAGGTCGTGTGAGAAATGATTAAACATCTTTCTTGCAAGCGATTATTAGCCCTGATACACTAATTCCGGGTGAGAGTGTGGAGCCTGTGTTCCTGCGACCGTCGATGAGACGGTGGTGAGTCGCGTACATCTCTGACGTTTGCGCGACACTGCGGAGCATGGGTCGATGATCCTGATTGCATCGGTCGCCTCCTTCCTATCCACACCCACTTGTGACCGGGCATGGACACCGCTTGCAGACTGAGCGGCACTAGAGGGATTGTCAGGCGCTGGCCGAGTGGGGACGGCAATGCAAGACAATTGACTTGATGAAGGGTAATGGCGCTAAAATCGGAATAGTGGCAGTTTGTCTGGTTGTGGCCGGTGTGCTGTTCTACCGGAACATGTTCGGCCAGGCGGACATCCCCAAGGAATACCGGGATCTGCCCAAGCACCTGCCCTGGTCCAAGTGCACCAAGTGTGGCCAGGAGATTCAGGTTCAGGAGGATCAGCTGGCGACGCTTCAGCCCAAGGAAATGCCGATTCCCGGCGAGCCGCCCGCGGCTGGCCTGCGGACGGCGCCTAAGATGTTGTCATACATCGAGTGTCCCACCTGCAAGGAATGGACAGCCTTATTCAGCAGCAAATGTGAAAAGCACGGGGTCGTTTATTACTCATTCAATCCGGATGGCTCGCGTGGCGCATGCGAAAAGTGCGTCGCGGAGTCGACCGGCTCGGGCGGATGAAACTCGGCGCAGCAGCGCCTGGAATAAAGTGTTCAATTGGTTGGTTTTTTTCGTGTGGAGTGAAAAAATGAAAGTGTCCAGTTGGTCTGCGCGGTCGTCCAGGGCGGGCTTTACGCTCATTGAGCTGCTCGTGGTCATCGCGATTATCGCCCTGTTGATTTCGATTCTGCTGCCGTCGCTTCAGAATGCGCGGCAGACCGCGAATATCGCGGCGTGTATGGCCAATCTTCGGGAACTCGGCAAGACCGCCCAGTTCTACATGGATGACGAGAACAAGCCCACCCAGCCGTGGCATCTCGGGTTCATCTATGGTTCGACTTATGTCTCTGAGTTTGTGTTCGGCGGCTTCTCGGCTCCGATCAACAATCCCGCATTCCCCAACGGCGACTGGTTCCGGGTTCCGACCGAGATGCGCCCGTATAACAAGTACATTGCCCCCGGCGTGGGCTCCAACAACAACACCGGCGGCGGCGCCGGCGGCATGATCAAGGCCTACGTGTGCCCGTCAGATCGCATCAATCTGGCGCCGCTGGTTGGCAGCCCGGCCAGTTCGATTCCAGTCGAGGAAATTCCTTCCTGGCAATACAACGGAAACAGCTTCTCAATTAACTGGTACTGGCCGGAAGGCCCGCCGTGGAATGGTGACGGAAGCGTCTACACCAACAACGCCCCTGAATACAGGTTCCACCGGGCAGGCGAGAAGATGCTGGCCAAGAAGCTGGGCGGCGTGGCCGCTCGCTTCCCGCTGTTCTACGAGAACCACATGAACGCCTTCATGTACGAGGCCCGCCCCCGCAGCATGGGAACCAACGGCAGCGGCTATCCGCTGATGCGAGGCTCGCATAATCGATGGTCGTCCTACTCGATGCAGTTCTTTGACGGCCATGCCGAGCACCGATTTGTCGATACCCGCTTCACCGATGATGAAGGCCGCAACACCTGGGCCGAGCCGGGTACCGAACGGGGCTATTAATCGCCTCTTTTCCTGGGCCGGATTCCTATCCGGCATCGAATTAAACAGTATTCAAAGGGCCGGTTCCGTCAGGGGCCGGCCCCTTTTTTTGGGGGTGCATTAGGCCCGGCTGGTGAGAGGGCCGGCGGGGGGCAGCGGCACGCAGGGCCGTCGGACAACCGGTTCCCTCCGGAACCCGGACACCGCGCCCACGGGGCGACCGACGGGTTTTGGAATAAGGGGGGTGAGGCGGTTTTTGGCCCCATGTTTTCCTTGCATGTCAATATGGACGAGGATACACTGAATTTCGGTGGGAGTGTGGAGCAGGGCTCCGGGACCGTCGAATAGACGGATGTCGGTCACGTGCATGTCTGAAATCTGCGTGGCCTCGCGTATTCCGGTTCGATGGTCCTGTTGACGTGTTTCCTTTCCCTTCGGCCCACACCCATCCGAGATCGTGGCGTGTTTCTGCCCATTCTTTGAATGAGCAGACCCTTGATTGATTGTTTCCTTCGCCGGTGTTCTCTGGCTGCGAGGCAATCGACTTGATGACGCAAGACGGATTTGAGATCGGGTTTCACGCTGACTGCCGGTTGACGGCAACGAGACATCAGTCTGTCCAGAATGCGGTTCGCGCCGGCGCGGCTCATTGCGCCTGCGAAAGGTGAATTCGCAAATTGATGCGATCGGGCGGAACGCGTACACCGCCCTCCAATAAGTGTTTTTGCGAAACGGGTCTTGCAAGGTGGAGTGAAAACATGAATGCTCTCAATCCGGTAGCGGTGCGAAGGTCCAATCGAGGGTCGGGGTTCACACTCATCGAACTCCTGGTGGTGATAGCCATCATTGCCCTGCTTATTTCGATCCTGTTGCCTTCTCTGCAGAATGCGCGGCAGACCGCCAACATCGCCGCCTGTCTGGCCAATTTGCGCGAAATCGGCAAGACGGCTCAATTTTACATGGACGACGAGAACAAGCCGACGCAGCCCTGGCACCTCGGGCCGATTTACGGATCCAACGTCGTGTCTGAATTTGTCTATGGCGGG
>CAYXEY010000584.1:0-3809 GCA_964464105.1 uncultured Planctomycetaceae bacterium | reverse complement strand
AAACGCCCGCACCAGATCGGGATCGAATGACCGCGCCTGGTGGTCTTCGATTTCCTTGATTGCATCCGCGTGCGTCCAGGCTTTCTTATAAGGGCGCACCGAGGTCAGCGCGTCGTACACATCCACGATGCGAACGACTCTCGCGGCCAGCGGGATCTTGTTCGAATTAAGTCCGTCGGGATAGCCGCTGCCATCCCAGTTCTCGTGATGACTGCGGGCGATGGTCCGCGCGGTCTGGAAGAACGGCTTGCGCGACAGGATGCGCTCTCCGGCGACGGTGTGCTCGCGCATGATGACCCATTCCTCATCGTTCAGCTTGCCCGGCTTGCGCAAAACATGATCGGGCACGTGCATCTTGCCGACGTCATGCAGGATCGACGAGTAAGCCAGTTGCTCGGCCTCCTTGGCGGACATGCCCATCTCGAGGCCCATCAGCCGTGAGAAATGCTCGATGCGCCGGATATGCGCCCCGGTGTCCTCGTCCTTGGCATCGCTGGCCACGGCGAGCATGTAGATGGCCTCCATGTTGGCTTCGCGCAGCTCGACCGTGCGCTCGTGGATGCGTTCCTCCAGGTGCTTGGCGTGGTCCTTCAGCTTGAGGGCCTGCTCCAGCACGATGTCGCTGAGCTTGGCCATGTTCTCGGTGGTCTCGCGCAGATCGCGCTCGGCGCTCTTCTGCGGCGAAATGTCGATGATGGTCACGATGCGAAAGTCGCCCAGCGGCGGCTCGTCGTCGAGTCGGCGTCCGGAGAAGATGACCGGCAGCTCACTGCCGTCGGCTCGGGGCAGGAACGATTCCTGCTCGCTGGCATTGTCGAAATGATCGAGCACGTTCTGCACGAGGTCGCGACCGGGGCCGGGCGGATAGAGATCGATGGCCCGGGTTCCGACGAGTTCGCGGCATTGGCGCTGCATCATGTCGCAGAGCCGCGAGTTGACGTGGGCGATGTGTCCGTCGCGGTCCATGAGCATCGCGCCGCACTGCAGGGCGTTCAGCAGGCTGGCGATCTGGCGGAGTGCGGACGCGGCAGCGGGCGAGGCCTGCGCCGGGATGGCAGTGCAATCGGCGCGATCGAGGCCATGGATGGGGTTATTTGCCATATGACTTAATATCATAAGGCATCAGAGTGTAATTCAAGAAATAACCTGACTTGAAGGTGCAATGAACCGGGATCCTGCATTTCAGGCTGTATTCGAACTGATCACTGATCACCGATTACTCTCTCGCCCAATTCATCCAGGCTTGGGTATCAGCTTCGCCCAGCGATGTCGCATTCAATTGCAGCTGCGCCCGCACCTGACCGGCAATATGCCGCTTGTAGTGATCGAAATCCCAGACGCGTATGGTGCCGTCGAGCGAGGCTGACACCAGCGAGCGGCCGTCGGCGGCGAAGGCCAGCGACATGATGGCGCCGGCGTGTCCGTCGAGCGTGGCGACGAAGCGCTCGATGCCGGTGTGCCAGAGGCGAATCTGCCCTCCGCTGTCGCCGCTGGCGATGAGTGAGCCGTCGGGGGTGACGTCGAGGCTGAAGATCTCCTGGCTGTGGCCCGGCCACGCGCCGATGCGCTCGCCACGTTCGAGATCCCAGACATCGACCGTTCGCCCTGCACCGGCCGTGACCATGCGGCGTCCGTCTGGAAGGAATCGCACCGCGCGGACCGGCACGTTTACTTCAGCCTGAAGCTTTGCCAAGGTGTGACCTGCGACATCCCATACAAAAATACGTCCGTCGCGCACAGCGCCGGCGACGAATGAACTGGTCGCGTCAAAGGCCAGCGAGGGAAATCGGTCATTCGCCCCCGTGAGTTGGGCGACCTGCTCGAAGTCGGGAATCCGCCAGAGCCGCACGGCACGATCGTCGCAGGCCGTGGCGAGGTATTTGCCATCCGGCGAGAAGGCGACGTGGCTGACGCGATCGGAATGCGGCAGCACGCGCGGCTGCGGCTGCTCGTCCGCGGGGTTCCAGACATAAGCGGCATTTGCCAGCGTCGATGCGGCGACCCAGCGGCCGTCGGGAGAGAACGCGACGCAGGTGACCGTGCTGCCGTCGCCCAGGTCGATCGTCTTCGTTCCCGCATCAGACACCATGAACACATGGCTGCGCAGGCCGCCGGCGACGACGAGCCGGGCAAGCGGATCGACCGCCACGCAGTGGAGCGCCTGATTCTGGATCGCAGTCGTGGTCACGCCGGCATCCGGCCTGACTTCCCACGCCCGCACGTCGCCGGTCGAACCGACGGTCCACAGGGTCTGTCCATCCTGGGAATAAGTGACGCCGCGCACCGGCGCGGCATGGGCGACGAACCTCCCCAGCTTGCGGCCCGTGGCGGTGTCGAAGGTCCACACCGCGCCGCCGAGATCGACGATGGTCAATTCACTGTTGTCCGGCGTGAAGGCGAGATACCGTGCATCGCCCGGACGATCGGCCAGTTGCATGATGCGCGACGGCTTGGCCTTCCAGTTCCAGATGCGTCCCGAGGTGTCGCCCCAGGCGTCGGCGAGAAGCGTGTCGTCGTGAGAAAAGAGCAGTTCGCCGCCCGAGCGCAGCACGCCGGCAACCGAGGCCGGGTTGGCGATCTTGTCGGTGATTTCACCCGACAATAGCGAACGTATCTGCAATCCACCGGACTCATCGCGCGCGGCTACGAGCGTTTCATCATTCGAAATCGCCAGGCCGGTCAGTTGCAACTGCTCATCGCGAAACTCGCTGATCTTGACCAGGGGATCGGACTGCCATATTCGCGCGATGCCGTTGAGCAGCACGCCGAAGTATCGTCCGCTGCGCGAGACGCATCCCGCGGAGAGCAGCTTGTCGTCGCGCGGCTCGCTGAGAATGTGCTTGGGCACGCCGCGCCGCCAGACCATCCAGTCAGTGGTGCTGCGCTTGACGATGAGCGTGCCGTTGGCGTTGATGAACGGCAGCCCCTGGCCCCCAGAGTATTCGAAGTAATATTCGTCCAGCACGCGTCCATCGGGGGCGAAGAGGGTGGCGTGGCCGTTCATGTCGGCGGTCCAGATGCCGCGGCCATCGTCTGCGAGGGTCAGGCTGCGCGAAACGGAGGGCTGCTCGCGCAGCGTCCGAATGCACGGGTTGCGGCGATACACCTCCCACAGCGCCCAATAGGCGTCGACCGGTCCGGGGGGCGCGTTGATTTCACGGCGCAGAGAATCGCGCGGATCGGGCCGGCTCAGCGCCTCGCCCCAGATCAGACGCTCAGCCTGATCCAGATTGCCGAGCAGTCCAGCCATGCGTCCGCGATCGATGTTGCTCTGCGAGAGCAGGTTGCTTAACGAATGCGTGGCCTGGATGGCCTGCTGCTCGGCCCGCGTGGAGCGGCGATAGAGGAAGGCCATTACCACGGTGAGCACGGCCAGCAGAATCGCGAAGGCCGCTGCGACCGACACGCGGAAGCGGTAGCGGCGAAGCGTTTTGCGCAGGATGTAGATGGCGCTGTCGCGCTTGGCCTCGATCGGTTCGTCGGCGATGTAGCGACGGATGTCGCGTTCGAGCTCGCCGGCGCTCTGGTAGCGCCGATCGCGGTCCTTCGACAGGCACTTGAGCACGATGGTGTCCAACTCGTCGTCGATCCGCGAGCTGCCGGACTTGGTGAGCAGGGCGCTGGGTCGTGGCGGTTCGCGCTGCACGATGTGATCGACCGCCGTGCGCAGGCTGCTGTCCACATCGAACGGCAGGCGGCCCGTGAGCAGTTGAAAGAGGATCGCTCCAAGCGAGTAGACGTCCGTGCGCAGATCGACGCGCGTACCCGAGCCCTCGATCTGCTCCGGCGAGGCCCACGGCAGCGAGCCG
>CAYXEY010000583.1:0-3820 GCA_964464105.1 uncultured Planctomycetaceae bacterium | reverse complement strand
CGTCCACAGCCAGACAGACCACGACAAGCGCCGCCTGGAACGCTGGAGAACCAAGCATGGCACCCTGATTGGCCATGTCCAGACGATCAACCACGAACTCTGGCCGGAAGAGGCCGACGAGGATCAGGTCGAGGAAATCCTTTCCGAAGACCATCTCGCCGCCGTCCAGCAACTTGACGCCGATCTCTACCGAGTCGATGAAATCGTCGACGACACCTACGACGATCTGGATCAACTCGCGGAATTCCTCAACCTGCTCGCCGATGCCAAACCCGAACGCGACGACAAACTGAAAGCGCTGATCAAGCTGCTCAAGAACGATGCCGTACTAAAGAAGGAAAAGCTCATCCTCTTCAGCGAATTCGCCGATACCGCCCGCTACATCGAGCAGCAACTCACCAACTCGGGATTCACCGGCATCTGTCGCATCGACGGCAGCAGCAGCCAGAAGCAGCGCAGCGACGTCATCCGCCGCTTCTCGCCCTACTACAACGACAGTTCCTCCACCGAACTCGCTGCAGAAGGCAAGGAGGAAATCCGCATTCTCATCGCCACCGACGTTCTCTCCGAAGGTCTCAACCTCCAGGACGCCACCCGTCTCATCAACTACGACCTGCACTGGAACCCCGTGCGCCTGATGCAGCGCATAGGCCGGGTAGACCGACGCATGAACCCGGACATCGAGGCGCGCATCATCGCCGACCACCCCGAAAGCAAGAAACTGCGCGGCAAGACCGCCTTCTGGAACTTTCTGCCGCCGGACGAACTGGACGAGCTTCTGCGCCTGTTCCAGCGCGTCACCCACAAGACCTTTGTCATCTCCCGCACGCTGGGCATCGAAGGCCGCAAGCTGCTCACGCCGGACGACGAATTCGATCCGGTCAAGGAACTCAACGAGCAATGCGACGGCCAGCTTTCCGACACCGAAAGCCTGCGCCTGGAATACGAACGCCTGATGGCCGAGCACCCGGAACTCGCCGGACAACTCGCCGGCTTCCCGCTCAAGGTGTTTTCCGGCAAGGCCAGCCCCAAGCCCGACAGCAAGGCTGTCTTCTTCTGCTACCGTATTCCCCGACCTGATTCCAACCTGATCGATACGGAAACCGGCCAAACGCGCTGGTCAGACGCCGCCGGCCTCACTGTCTGGGCCTGCTTTGCCCTGGAAGACCAACAGGTACTGACGGATGTCGGCTCCATTGCCGCCCTGATCCGCTCCACGCCCGATACCCCACGCAAAACAACCATCGAGCACGCTACGCTTTCCGACCTGCGCAAGAAAGTCGAGAAGCAACTCACCGCCGAATTCCTGCGTCCCTTGCAAGCCCCGCTGGGCGTGGCCCCGGTGCTCAAGTGCTGGATGGAGTTGAATTGATGGCGCCCAGCAACCTGCGCGACATCCACGCCTTTCCCGATCTCGTCCGCTATCTGGAGGACGAACTCGACTGGCCGCTTCGGGAATACGGCTTCGACGAACTGACCTTCGAATTCACCCCCGCCGAATTGGGGCTGAAGGAGGAAGACGCCGCCCCCATCAAGGCCATCCACCAGTTGCGTCCGCTTGCCGCCGGCCAACCCTGGGGCATCTTCTTCGTAGAGTTCGAAAACAAGAAACTGCCGGTAGTGGTACTCCGACGCATCCTCTCCCATCTCGTCATCAAGAAGAGAGCGTCTGCCAACAAGGCCAAGGCACCGGCCTGGCATGCGGAGGACCTGCTCTTCGTCACCGCTTTCGGCGAAGACGGCACGGATGCCCGCGAAATCGCCTTCGCCCATTTTCATCAGAATCCCGGCGACTTGCCCACTCTGCATGTGCTGGGTTGGGATGGCGGAGACACACCGCTCAAGCTCGCCAACGTCGATCATGTCCTGCGCGAGCGCCTGCACTGGCCGGAAGACGAAAGCGATACCGACGCATGGCGAGATGCCTGGCGCAAGCCATTCAAGCACCGCATCGGTCACGTCATCCAGACCGCCGATCTGCTGGCCGACGAACTCGCGCGTCTTGCGCGCGGCATTCGCGACAAGGCCAAACGCATGCTCGCCGCCGAATCTGAACGCGGCGCACTCACCAAACTGTTCAAGGCTTTCCAAACCGCGCTGATTCACGACCTCACGCTGGAAAGCTTCGCCGATACCTACGCACAGACCATCACCTACGGCCTGCTCACTGCCGCCATCTCACGCACCGAGATGAGCGAAGGCCGCAACGGCACTGCTCTGGTCGCCGAGAACGTCGTCGACATGGTGCCCATCACCAACCCCTTCCTCAAGGAGATGCTGCAAACCTTCCTCAAGGTCGGCGGGCGCAAGGGCGGCATCGACTTCGACGAACTCGGTATCCAGGATGTGGTGGAACTGCTGCGCGGAGATGAAACCGACCTGCCCGCCATCCTGCGCGATTTCGGCAATCGGAATCGCGGCGAAGACCCCGTCATCCATTTCTACGAACATTTCCTCAGCGCCTACGACAAGCAACTCAAGATCCAGCGCGGCGTTTTCTACACGCCTCAACCGGTGGTTTCCTACATTGTGCGAAGCGTCCATGAACTCCTGCAAACCGAATTCGGCCTGGCCGACGGCCTGGCGGATACGACGACGTGGGGCGAGATGCTGAAGAAGCACCCAGTACTGAAACTGCCCCCGCTGACCGACGCAGCCGACGAAAAGCGCACCATTTCCCCGGACGAGCCCTTCGTCCAAATCCTCGACCCGGCGACCGGCACCGCCACCTTTCTGGTTGAGGTCATCGACGTCATCCACCGAACGCTCGAAGCGCAGTGGCAACGGCAGCGCCTGACCGACGCACAGCAGCAGGCCGCATGGAACGACTACGTGCCCAAACATCTGCTGCCGCGCTTGCATGCCTACGAGCTGATGATGGCGCCCTACGCCATTGCCCATATGAAAATCGGTCTCAAGCTCGCAGAGACCGGCTACAGCTTCGGCACCGAAGAGCGCGCCCGTATCTACCTCACCAACGCTCTGGAACCATGGCAGAAGCAACTGAGGCTTCCTGACTTTGAAGCTCTCGCCCACGAAGCCGCTGCCGTGAACGAAATCAAACGAGATAAGCGGTTCACCGTCGTCATTGGAAACCCGCCGTATTCCAACTACGGTCAACTCAACAAGAACCCATTCATCCTCGGCTTGCTGGAGGAATACAAGCGAGGCCTCAATGAGAAGAAACTCAACCTCGACGATGACTTCATTAAGTTCATCCGCGTCAGTCAGCACCTACTCGACCGAAGCGGCGTTGGCGTGCTTGGATTCATCACCAACAACGTCTATGCGGACGGCGTCACTCATCGACGAATGCGCCAATCCCTCATGGAGACTTTTCAATCTATCCGATTGCTTGACCTGCACGGGAGTAGCAAGAGGCAGGAGCAGGCTCCAGGGGGGGCAAAAGACGAAAATGTCTTCGACATAACAATTGGTGTCGGCGTTGCGCTGCTTACCTGCGGTCTAGGTACCGATGAAGCGCGAAGCGTTGTTCACGGCGAGCTTTGGGGTGAGCGACCCGCAAAGTATGCAGTACTGCTCAGCGCCAGCGTCGCACGAACACAATGGACGAAGCTCGCCCCGTCCGCTCCGCACTTCTTCTTTGTTCCGAAAGATTTTAATCATCTTGCCGAGTATCAACGTGGCATCCCAGTGCAGGAGGTGTTCCCGCTCTTTTCGAGCGGTATTCAGACAAAGCGCGACAATGTCGCAATCGCCGAAACAAAAGAAACGCTCCTGACTACGCTAAAGGACTTTGCGCGACTACCTGAGAGAGAGTTGAAGAGTCAATATAACCTCCCTGACGACGGTCGGGACT
>CAYXEY010000582.1:1436-3821 GCA_964464105.1 uncultured Planctomycetaceae bacterium | reverse complement strand
GAGATTCGTTCGCAGATTATGCCGGTCAATCGCGCCGAGCCTATGGCCGCCCTGCGCCAGGCGCTAATGGACTATCCACTGCGGCGCAACGGCTATTTCATGATCGAATACGTGCTAATACCGGGCGTGAACGATCGAATCGATCATGCCCGCGAACTGGCCGAGTATTTAGGGCAGGTGCGGTGCTGCGTGAACGTGATTCCGTATAACCCGCGCCGCGAGTCGCCCTGGCCGGCGCCTGAGGAGGCGTCGATCGAAGCGTTCATGGCCGCGCTTCGCGACGCTGGTCAATATTGCAAGCGGCGGATCACCAAGGGCCGCGAGCAGATGGCCGCCTGCGGGCAACTGGGCAACCGCGAGATGGCCCGCTCGACCGGCCGGTCAAGCCGGTTGCAGGTTTTGACGCCGATGAAGACGTAGGGGGCACCACCCATGCAGGACATCGCCGCACGAACGACCCTCGAAATCAACGACAGCGGGTGCTACACCCGCACCATCACCGAGCGCGACATCAACGCCTTTGCCGACGCCAGCGGCGACTACAGCCCGCTGCACATGGACGAGGCCTTCGCGCGCACCTCGGTCTTCGGCCAGCGCGTGGCCCACGGTATGTTGACCGCGAGCATTATTTCTACGGTGCTGGGCGGCGAGATCCCCGGCCTGGGCACCATTTTCTGCGAATTGCAAATCAAGTTCTTCAAGCCTGTCTTCATCCACGACACCATCACCGCCACGGCCACGGTCACCGAGTTCATCAACCACCAGCGCGTACGGCTCATGGTCGCCTGCGTGAACCAGAAGGGCGAAGATGTGGCGCTCGGAAATGCAATCGTGATCCCGCCGCGCGAGACGCGGCTCATTGCCGAGCCGAAGGTAACACAAGCCTAGCAGACAACTCTCACGCGCGAATCTCATCGCCGACGCTGATCGTGCCGCCTTTGATGATCTCAGCTCGCAACCCGCCGCGATGGAGCAAACCGCGCATAACCGGCATGCCGGTCAGTTTCTCGAGATGCTTGCAGGGTTCGCAGAGACGCATGCCGCGGAAAACCGCATTGCCAATCTTGAACTCGCGGCCGACGAGATGATTGAGGGCCACGCCGCAGGTGAGGATGTTGCGGCGAGACTGCTCGGCGGGCAGCTTCATTTCATAGTCACGCGCCAGGGCCTCCAGCGCTTCGGACTCAATCAACGTTGCATGTCGGCCGGTCTTCTCGGTCTTGCCGTCGCGCGAGACAACGTCGAAATACCGATCGCCTTGAAGACCCTTACCCGCGACGGCTTCGATTCGCGGTACCGATTGCATCGGCGCCGATTCCTCGGAACAAACGTGTATTGCAACGATGTTTGACATGTTTCAAAGCCCGCGTGCGTGCAAGATAAGCTCTTTACGCAGCTCCCACAGCCCTTGTTCGAGGCCAACCGGGTATTGATGCGGATTGACGAACCGCTTGATGCCCGCGTGAAACTTGGACAACTGCACGCGGGCATGCTCGCGAATGTCATCCAACGGGAGGGCGTCGTGCACCAGTTGGCCGTTGCGCATGACCGGGGTCAGCAGTTCGGCATGTCGCGTGCCCGCCGGCATGGTCTTGCGGCGGGTAAGATCCATCGGGTCGACGATGGTGCACTCATCGCCGATGCCCGTCACCTCGTCATAGATGGCGTCGGCGATGAACCCGCCGTCCTTTTCAAACCGACGGACCTGCAACAAGCCCGGATTGGAAATCTTGATGGATTGCTCGCTCAGCTTGACGCGATGTTTCCATTGACCGCCGGGTTCGCGTAAAGCGGCCAGTTTGTATACACCGCCCATGGCCGGTTGATCGAAGGCGGTGGCCAGCTTGGTGCCCACGCCCCAGATGTCGATGGCCGCGCCCTGCTCCTTCAGGCTGGCGATAATGTGCTCATCGAGATCATTGCTGGCCGCGATCATGGCCTTTGGGAAACCCGCTTCGTTGAGCATGCGGCGGGCTTCGATGCTTAGATATGCCAGGTCGCCTGAGTCCAGCCGAATGCCGGCCATCTCGTAACCGCGTTTGCGCAACGAGTGTCCGACCGTGATGGCCCGGCGCACACCTTCGAGAGAGTTGTAGGTGTCGACCAGGAAGACGCAGTTGTTGGGCATGGTGTCGGCGTAGGTCTGAAACGCCTCCAACTCCGATTCGAAGCACATCACCCAACTGTGCGCATGCGTACCCTTGACGGGGATGCCGAAGAGCATGCCGGCCAAGACGTTGGACGTGCCGACGCAGCCACCGATGTAGGCCGCGCGGCTGGCGGCCAGCGCCCCATCTACGCCCTGTGCCCGGCGAAGTCCGAACTCCAGCACCGGATCGCCCTTGGCCGCGATGTTGATTCGCGCGGCCTTGGTGGCGATCAGGG
>CAYXEY010000582.1:0-1426 GCA_964464105.1 uncultured Planctomycetaceae bacterium | reverse complement strand
GTGTCTCTAGAAGCTGGCACTGAATGATCGGGCCGGTCACGCGCACCATCGGGGCCTGCGGAAATACCACGGTGCCCTCGGACACGGCGTCGACGTCGCAGGTCAATTCGAGCTTGCGCAGGTAATCTAGGAACGCCGGCTCGAAAAGCGGGGCATTGTTATTGCCGCGCAGGCTCGCCAGGTAGTGGATGTCCTCGTTGCTGAAATGGAAATTGCGCAACAGGTCGACGACGTAAGACAACCCGCAGGCGATGCTGAATCCGCCATTAAACGGATTCAGACGAAATGTCATGTAGAACGAGGTCGTGAGATCGGCCCGGCCGCTCTTCCAGTAGCCCTGGGCCATCGTGACTTCATAGAGATCGGTCAGGAGGGCAAGCGAGCGGCCATATAGCGAAATGGGGGAGTCCATGAGCCCATCCAGGATGACTCACGAATGGCAAGAGGCGGCCTGGCGAATCGCGCTCTGCCGCATGAACGACGTTTGTCTCAGGGGGTGGGCGTTGGAGTCGGTGTCGCCGCCGCCGGCGCGGAGATTCCGGCGAGCGGAGGCGCCACATCGTCGAGCAGCTCGCCGCGCTCCGAGAGGAAAGACCGGGCGCGAATGATCTGCCGCTCAAACTCCGCGACACTCGGGTCATTCTGCGACGTGCCAGCCTTCAGCAAATCGGCCCGTTTCACAAGGGCCTCCTCCATACGAACGCGAATCTGTGCGTAAATAAGGTCGGTCAGATCCTGCTTGGCGGCCTCCTGGGTGGGGTCGGCCATTCCGATGTCCTCGACGGGCTTCGGGGCTGCCGTGTCGGCACTGGCACGCGGAGGTGTCGGCGGGTTATTCGAAGGCGTTGGTGCGGGAGGCGGCGCTGCCTTTGGGGCCGACGGAGTCGGCGCCGCTTCATTGCTGGGAGTGAGTCCCGGATTCACGGGCGCCGGCGGCTGGGTCGTCGTGCCCGTGGCCTTCCAATCCGAATCAGAGGCCCGGGTGATTTCAACCCGCTTGATGTCGAACTTGCCATCCTCGGTCTTGCTCTTCTGAACCGTTACGTCGACTCTTTCGCCAATGTGTACGTCGGCGAGCTTGGCGGCCCGGCCATTGATCAGGATTTCGGTGTCATCGCTGATCGTGCCGCTGTGTTCCTGCTCGACATTGTCGTCGGTCTTAATCTTCATGGCCACATTGCGGGTCTGAAGATCAATCTTGGTCACCACGCCGGGGCGGGTCTTTCCCCTGGGGGCCTGGGCACCCTTGTCAGTGCATCCGGCCATTGAAACCGCGATCAACACGGCTAACGCGCCGCGGACGAATCGAATGTTAGTGGTCACAACCAGTCTCTCCAGGTGTTCCTTTTCAGGTTCAGCTTGAATGCCGGGATATCACTGTCGGTGCGAACCCGACTGCGCCCGCTTAATTTCCCCAAGATAGTGT
>CAYXEY010000581.1:3062-3831 GCA_964464105.1 uncultured Planctomycetaceae bacterium | reverse complement strand
AGTTTCAGGGCCTGCTCCGCTCCACTGCGTTCATCGCTGCTCGCGGCTTGTGAAGCTGCCATCAACATGTTGGCCGTTGTCCGCTGATCTGTGTAGAGCGCCGCGCCAGTTAGCTGAGCGAGGAACATCGCGAGTTCGAAATTTATTCCGCGAAAGTGCTGGAGCTGGCCTTCTTCTTCGCCGCCAGACGACAGCTGAACTAGCGCGAGAGGATCTCGCGCGTGCTCCTTGCGAATATAGGCGATAGTCTTCGTCAGCTCGTCTTCCTCGATGCTCGGTGAACTGAGCCGAATCTGACGACGCAAGGATTCATCTGGCAGTCTGCCTATCGCCCGACGAAGATCGTCTTTTCCGAGTGCATGTGCCAGAGATCGATCTTCCTTGGATAGCTCGATTTTTCCCGCCCTTTCCTTGGCACTATTCCATGCCATCTGCCGGAATGTGTCGTTGATCTCGAGTAGATCGGGAATCACATGCACGATCCCGGCTTGCACAAATGGAATGAGCGTCATAAAGAGCGCAACATTCTTTATGGTCTGTTCCTTGTACTGACGCGGTGATTCGATTGGGCTGTATTCGGGTCGGATAAACGCGCCGTTCAAGAATGGATTGAGAACAATGATCTCGTCGAAGTACGGAATCCACCCAATAACGCTCGCGGCGATCGTTCGGGGATCAACGAGTCCGATGTAGAGCGCACGAAACTTGCGCCCGTCTGGCCGCGGCAGCAGGTCTGTCGGCGCTCTTCCTTGCCGTGCCAGTTGCCTAC
>CAYXEY010000581.1:0-3052 GCA_964464105.1 uncultured Planctomycetaceae bacterium | reverse complement strand
GGTTCGTCTCCTTTGGCCAGAGGGACGCGTAGGCAGTGTGAATTCGGGCGACCTGCTCTTCCGACAATTCGCGTCGCACGTCTTCCCAGCTCTTGCCATTGGCGACGCCTAAAATGTCCTCGATAGCGCGCATGAACATTAGATTGCGCTCGCGGATGCTGAAGACGTTCGCGGGCGGCCGATCTTGCTGATCAAGATCGCGACAACACTCTCGGTAGCGATGGCCGCTTCCGCAGACGCACGAATCTTCCGGTCCGGGCTCGGACTCAGGTGGGTCCTTCTTCAGGTACTCGTGAGCCTTTGAAGTTCGGCCATACGCATCCTGATAGTCTGTTTTTCCGTCCTTATAGCCGATGTAGGTCTCGCCACCGAAGTGCCAGAGTTCGTCGTCTGGGGGCAGCAAGACTCCGGCGTGATCCTTCCAGGTAGGCGATGCCGTTCTCTCTGGGTAAAGCCATGCCTCCTCGGTCGCAGCAACAAAGCGATGCGCACGTGACTTCAGGATGTGATTGATAGAGACAACTTGTTGAGCGTCGAGCTTGCGCGTCCGAATCCACTTATCGATTCGCGAGATGGTCTTTCCGAAATGGCGCGCGTTCTCCCGTTCTAGGAGGAGGTCGCTTCGCTGGGGGTTCTTTGCATACTCCAGGTTAGTAAGGATGAGGCAGTGGTCATTCCCCAGCGGAAATAGCGTCTGCGATCCTTTAAGCGCGATGTCCGGATCATTTGGATAGGCGCACAGAGGACTGCTGGGCGGGCAGTCAGGGTGATAGATGGTGACGGGGTGATCCGTGATGATGAATTTAATGTCGGAATCTTCCGCGGACACGATTTCGCGTACCGCCTCCATCCACATCGTGCAGTGCATTTGGCGGAGGTACTGCATTTCGATCATGAGGCGGAGCTGGTCCAACTGTGAGTACTGACCTCGAATCCAGTCCAAGCCTTTCGGAGTTCTCAGTTTCTGTGCGTTGAGGTATTCGAAGAACCGCTGGAATAGATCGTGAATTTTTCGCAGGTCTCCTTCTACGACCGCGCGAGTGGCAGTTGCGCCATCGTTATCGATTGCGCCGAACAGAAACCGTTCAACTTCGTCGTTCTCAACCCCACCAAATACGGTGGTGTAGAGATCCTGTCCCCAGAAGCAAAACCTTGGCGAGTTGTGCTGCAGGGCAGGCGGCCCCACCTCCCTGCCGTCAGGCAGGAGGGTTCGCTGCGGAGCGAGGTCTAGATAGAAAAGCCGAGTCGTTGCGTTCGTCAGGAAGCGCTTCTGGTGCCACTGAGGAACGTAGTGATTGCGATGCGTCGTCATATTCGTTCGAAAGCCATGTGGCTGAAAATCGCCTCTTCGCGCAGCCACGATTACGACACCATCCTACCGCGGTTGGCGGCAGGCGAGGGTTGGCTAGCACCGGTGGCACCGAGATACAGGGGTCATGGCGGTTGTCAGTCTGGTAGCCCATCTACCGGATTCCGGGCCGGCCGAGCGAGGCTCGTCCCGACTTGGAGCTCACCATGGGAAGCGAATCGGCAGGGTGGTGGTTTGAAACTACCTATCCGCTGATGAGGTGCGGCCTTCCGAATGTGGTTAGCGGCGGTGAATGCACGCTGTACGTCACTGTG
This sequence comes from uncultured Planctomycetaceae bacterium, assembly GCA_964464105.1. Lineage (GTDB taxonomy): Bacteria > Planctomycetota > Phycisphaerae > UBA1845 > UTPLA1 > CAYXEY01. The sequence continues at coordinate 1,429 of CAYXEY010000581.1, read as the reverse complement.
AGGTTTCGGCTGAATTCGGAGCGAAAGGCAGGATAGCCCCACGGCGGCTCTTGTCTCACGATCACACGTATGGCGGCTTCGGCGTTCATTCACTTGCGGGTCACTCAGGAGACGAAGCTACGGCTTCGCGCGCTTGCGCAGCGCGAAGGCCGGACCGAATCCGCGCTCCTCAAGCAATTGCTCGGAGTCATGCTTCGAGGCGTGGGCGATGAAGTGCTCCCAGAGCCCAGGCAGGACGAAGGAGGACTTCGCCAGGCGCGACTGACTGTCCGCCTGCAGCCCAGCGATCAGGTCCTGCTGCGCGATCGAGCTGCGGCTCGAGCGATGCCGGTGGCCACCTATGTCTCCGTCCTGGTGCGGGCTCATTTGCGATCGCTCACTCCGTTGCCAAAGGAGGAGTTGCTCGCGCTCAAGCGCAGCATCGCCGAGCTGGCGGCCATCGGCCGGAACATCAATCAGATTGCCAAGGTCGCGAATGAGGGAGGCGGGTTTCCCGGCTCAGTGCGCGAGGAGTTCCGGGCGATACTCAGGATCTGCGAAGCGCTGCGCGAGAACACCAAGGCGCTGCTCAAGGCGAATCTGCGAAGTTGGAGCGTTGGGCATTTAGAAACTGGCGCTTAGGGTCAAGTGGTGCCCGCCTCATGCCCAACCCGGGCCAGCCGGAGATCACTTGACGCGATAACCTAGAAACCGGGCTGGCGCGAGAACATTGACAGGAATGCGCCAATCAGGCGGAAGATAGGCCGCAGGAAGACGAGTTCTCGGAGATGACGATGAGCGAAGACGATGAGGATGTCGAACAACTGAAAGAGAATCGGATTTGCTCTGATTGCATCCGCGAAGAGTTCTTGCGTGCTGAGATAGAGCGTCTCGGTACGAACGAGAAGTGCTCATACTGCGATGGCGATGAGAAAACGATTTCTCTGGAAGAGTTCGCCGACTACGTCGATACGGCATTCGAACAGCATTATCACCGAACGTCGCCCGAGCCTGAAGACGGACTTGAGTATCTCCAGGCGAAGGAAGGCGCCTGGGAGCGCCGTGGCGAGCCAGCAGCGGATGTTATCGCTGAGGCGGCGCAAACTGATGAAGATCCGGCTGAGCACGTACGTCAAATTCTCAATGATCGCCACGCTGATTTTGAGAACGCGCAGATGGGTCAAGAGGACGAGTTCGATAGGGACTCGCAGTATGAAGAAGGGCATGTCAATGACTACGAACTGCAAGCGGACTGGCGACGCTTTCAGCAAAGTCTCCAGACGGAGTCGCGACTCTTCAATGCCGAGGCGCATGCGATTCTCGCATCGACCTTTGAAGGATTGGAGCAGCACAAGACGCACAAGGGACGGGCTGCAATCGTTGATGCGGGACCAAGCTGCGAGATCAACGCATTGTTTCGGGCGCGGGTATTCCAATCCGATGAAAAGCT
>CAYXEY010000580.1:0-3849 GCA_964464105.1 uncultured Planctomycetaceae bacterium | reverse complement strand
CGCCGCTGCGAAACTCGATGTTCGCAATTCCCGCGTCGGCGGCAATTCGCCTGGCGTGTTCCAGCGAGGTTTCACCGAGATCGACTCCGATCACACGAGCGTTGGTCAGGTGGGCCAGTGCCATGGTGTAGCGGCCGCTGCCGCATCCGGCGTCGAGGACCGTCATGCCCGGTTTGATCGATTCGAGGAAGCCTGTGTTCGCGAATCGTTCGCGGAGGATGCGCGACGCCTCTTCAATATAGACGCTCGCGTCGAATTGATCCCACAGCGATCCGTAGAGCCGTTGCGTATCGCGTTCGCCGGAGCGAATTTCGGGAACGGAAGCCGTACGATTCGTCGGCCGCAACTGAGGGGAGCCGCTGCGCGTGAAATACGAGGGCCACGCAGCGGAGCTGCTGAGCCGATTCGTGCATTCGGCGATCACACGCTCGATGCGCTGCGCGTGAGATTCGCGATCGTCAAAGGGGAGGAACGGGTCGGCCGGATAGAGATTGCGAATCACCTCGTGCATGGCGATCACGACCAGCCAGGGGTGCGAATCCACGGCGCGATCTGCAGTGGCGAGGAACCGATCGAATGCACCAGGCAGGTCTGGCCTCGAGGGCGCGGTCGAGGGCCGGGACACGGGTTGCGCGGCGATGGCGGTCATGAACGAGTCTCCATCCAGACTCATCGGATTCAACGCGGTCGCGCCTTCATACACAGACCAGCCAACGGCTTCCCGTGCTTACGTAACAAATATGCTCTTCGCCAGGGTTCAGCCCACTTTGCGGGGCATGGGTCGCCCTGTAGAATCGCTCGTTCGGTCTACGAAAGAGGCCGATTTTTCACGCTGATTTCAACTACATCACGGGAACCCCAGCATGAGCATCCTGGTCGATTCAAATACCCGCGTCGTCACCCATGGCATCACCGGCAAGGCCGGGGCCTTTCACACAGCCCAGTGCCTCGCCTACGGCACGAAGATGGTCGGCGGCGTCACGCCGGGCAAGGGCGGCACCAAGAGCGAACATGGTCTGCCGATCTTCAACAGCGCGGCCGACGCTGTGAAGCAGACCGGTGCCAATTGCTCGCTGATTTTCGTGCCCCCGCCCTTTGCCGCGGACAGCGCCATGGAGGCTGCTGCGGCCGGCATCAAGGTGATCGTGCTCATCACCGAGGGAATCCCCACCCTGGACATGGTGAAGGCCACCAAGTTCATCAACGACTGCGGGGCACACCTCATCGGACCCAACTGTCCGGGACTGATTACGCCCGGTCAGGCGAAGATCGGAATCATGCCCGGCTACATCTGCAAGCCAGTGGACCCGAAGGGCAAGAACATTGGCCTGATCTCGCGCAGCGGCACGCTCACCTATGAGGCGATCTGGCAATGCAGCACCCGCGGGATCGGGCAGACCACCTGCGTCGGCATCGGCGGCGACCCGGTCAAAGGGCTGAACTTCATCCCGCTGCTCAAGATGTTCAACGAGGATCCTCAGACCGATGCCATCATCATGATTGGCGAAATCGGCGGAAACGATGAGGAAAACGCGGCGGCATTCGTCAAATCCAACGTGAAGAAGCCTGTCATCAGCTTCATCGCCGGACAGACCGCTCCCCCTGGCAAGAGAATGGGGCACGCCGGAGCGATCATCTCGGGCGGCGAGGGGACGGCTGAGAGCAAGATCGCGGCCCTGAAGGCTGCCGGCATCCACGTCTCCATGTCTCCGGCTGACATGGGGGCGACCGTTGCCCGGGCTTTGGGCCTTGCCGCTTGACCTGAGCGGTCAAAAATGCGGTAATAGCGAATATCTGGGCGAGTCATTCACATCTGAATAGGAGCATCTATGCAAACGCGCGCGAAGTCTGGGTTGTCGACGTTTGTCGCTGGAGCTGCGATTCTGTCAGTTTCCGCAGTTCTTGTGCGGGCTGAAACCCCTGCGCCCGACATCATCTATTCCGATTGCACGAGCGTGTCGCATTACGGTCCGGTCGGCACGAAGCACGCGTATTCACTGGGTTCCAATACCTGCAACATCGGCGATGCCAATGCCCATTGGACCAATTCAGGCTCGCCTGCCCTGGCCATGAACATGTATCGCCTGAAGGACGGTCGCATGATGCAGATCGGCCTTGGCTTCTGCAAGACCGCCTGCTGTGCCGCTGCCGGAAACTTCTGCGGTCTGGCATGTAATGGCGCCGGTGGACAGTGGCTGGGCGCTGGCTGCCGCGATGTGTACGGCGCAGGATACAACGCCGGACAGACCAAGCTCGCGCCCCGATCGGCGCTGAATCCGTTCACGGGTGCGTTTTCGTCGTTCCCCGCCGTAACTGGCGATGCGATCTTTCGACGACTGCAGGTCGACCAGGCTGACCTTGATCCCGCGCAAAATGCGAATTCCCTCTATTTCATTGAAGGCCAATATGTCACCGATGATGACATCCCAGCGCGCAAGGGCGACAACAACAGTTCGTATAAGCGCGTCACCATTACAGCTGGTACGTATGAAGCCGTGGTATCCGGAAACATGGTGGTCGGCGTGCCGGCGATCAGGGCCTGGCGCGATCATGGTCTTGGTGTCGGCGTGCCTGATCCCAGCGTGACCATTACGCATTACGGTTTGCTCGGCGCCGGCCAGGTCTATGTCGGTCACAAGGCCACGAATCTCGGCGGCGGATTGTGGCGATACGACTATGGCATTCTCAATTACGACATGGACAAGTCGATCGGCGGGTTTTCGATTCCGATTCCATACGGCGCACCGGTCACCGGCGTGGGTTTCCACGACGTCGATTACCACTCGGGTGAACCGTATGACAATACCGATTGGACATCGACTGTCGTGCCCGGTTCGATCACTTGGACCAGTCCGCAGACTTTTTCACAAAACCCCAATTCCAATGCGATTCGATGGGGCACGATGTATAATTTCTGGTTCGTGACCAATCGCCCGCCGTCGCTGGGTGCCGGCACGCTCTCGCTCTTCAAGCCAAATACGCCACAGTCTGGAACGATCACCATGACCGTGCCGCGACCGTGTCAGGTGGCCGGCAATATCACCATGAGCGGCAGTCCGAACGGCGCCGACGTGAGCAAGTTCATCGACTGCATGGGCAACGCCGCCGCGACCGGGGCTGATTGCGATTGCGCGGATCTGGACAACAACAACGTTTTAGACGCCGCGGATACGCAGGCATTGGTGGACGTGCTCCTCGCGGATTAAGGGCGATGTACTAGCGCTCTGGTGCACAGTGGTTGCGGTGAATGTACGAAAACACCGCGGTTGCTGGGGGATTTGCGCCTCTGGTTCGCCACAATTACTATTGGTTATGGGAACGCGAGAAGGACCAGAGGGGCTGGCGGGGGCTTGCCCTTGTGCGTGGACTATTTTTGAGCCCGCCGGTATCTTGTTGCATGTTCCCAACCGAGGGCGGCAGGGTCTTTAGTTGCCGTGTCCTAAACCCATCGGCTTAGAGAACCGCACCGAAAGGCTGCGATAGCGCCGCTGTCTCGATTCTGCCGGGTCGTTCGTGGTACCGCGCCGAACCGAGACATGCGGAGTGTTCACGATCCAGTAACCACGACAGGTCGACGATTGTATGGACCCCGTTTTGCCCCCGGCTTCTTCCGTCCAGGACACCCCAGCGACACCTTCAAACGACGCGCCGCCCACCAGTGCGCCACCGCGCCGCGAACCGCCCCGGTCGAAAGACTCGGTGGCGTCCGCGCTCGAAGACGCTCGCTCGTTCGAGCTTGATGGCGACGTCGCCGCGGCCATGATGGGTGTCTCTCCGTCGGACTTGACCGCGGCGAATTCACCGCAGCCCATGCGTGTGCCGGCCGATGACAACGCGCCGGGCGCCCTG
>CAYXEY010000579.1:2399-3866 GCA_964464105.1 uncultured Planctomycetaceae bacterium | reverse complement strand
TTTGGCGGGCATGGCGGCCTGCGGCGACAAGAACAAGACCGTCGCGCCGACGATCCCCGAGGCCCGCCCACAACCGTATGTGCGGGACATTCCCGTGCCGAACAAGTTCGAGCGCGACGAGCAGAAGAGCGCTTACGATTCATCGCCGGGACGGCGCTCGGTGCGCGACTACTACGTCGGCAAGCTCGATTCGCTGTCGGTGCGGAATTTTTACTTTCACAACATGCCGCTGAACGACTGGGAACTCGTGGATGAGAAGCTCATCGGCGCGGTCTATCAGTTGAATTATCGAAAGGGCGACCAGCGCTGCGAAGTGCGGGTCGAGCGCATGCCGGGCAAGGGGATGTTCCAGGGCGAACGCACCCAGGTCTGCGTCACCATTCCAGACGGTCGCGTTGAAGTCAGCGAGACCCCGCCGCCGTAAATTGAATCGCCAACCATCGGGTTAGAAAACGCCTCCTATGAAGACCATCGATCGAAAAGACCTTCGAACCAACGAGCTTTCCCAGCAGCTGGACCACCTCACGGTCTATGCCAAGAACAACGCATCGCGCATTGCGATCTGGGTTGGCGGCGCGATTGTCCTCGCGGTCATCGTGTTCGCATTCATGAACCACCGCTCTTCCCGCGTCGAAGAGGCCTGGATGAAACTGGGCGCCTCCGACAAGACCGAGCCGGCGGACCAGATCAAGGACGCCCGCGAAGTGGCCGAGGCGAACATCAACCCGGGTCTGACGACACAGGCGTGGCTTCGCGTGGGCGTCCTGTCGATCATGCAGCTCGGCCCCAATGCGCCCGCCGCCACGACCAAGCTCGACTGGGCCAAGACCGCCGAGGAGGCCTTCACCAAGGCGCTCGATGCATCGGGCAACAACACGACGGCGCGCGGACAGGCGCTGATGAGTCTCGGTGTACTGGCTGAAAACCGCGGCGATGCCGGCGCATCGAAGTTCTACAAGCAAATCGTAGACGACAGTCGTTTTGAGGGCACGCCGTTCAAGGCCGAAGCGGAGTTTCGACTGAAGGGTCTGGATGCGTGGCTCAAGCCGGTGGTCATTGCACCGGCGCCGCCGCCACCGGCCGCGCCGCAGCCCGAGGTCCTTGGTCCCGTGCTGCCGGACATGATTCCGGTGGATTCGCCGACGCCCCAACCAGGGGGTGTGGTGATCGAAGCGCCACCGAAGCCGGCCCAAACGCCTGCGACCGGAACTGAATTGACGCCCGCGCCGCCGGTGACGCCGCCAGTCGAGTCCGCCCCGCCAGCGACATCCCAACCGGCGGCAGCGCCCTGACAAATTCTCCACGCATGCTCAGCAACACGTTACGAACCCGGGGCCTGCACGCGGCGGTGCGTTTCGCGCCCTCTGCCACGCTGGACAAACAGCACAAGCAGCAATTCCAGGTGAAATGCGGCGAAGGTTTCGACTGGCGTCGCGAAGAATACAACGAGCAGCTCTGGGTGGTGCA
>CAYXEY010000579.1:0-2389 GCA_964464105.1 uncultured Planctomycetaceae bacterium | reverse complement strand
CCCAGGGTGATCCGCGCAGTCAGCTCAAGCTCTCGCTTCAGCGCGATCTGCTATCGTTCGAGGATCATTTTCCGACCGGCTCGGTCGACCTCTTCGCCGACAACCTGCAGATGGTGCTCAACGGATTCGCCTCCGTTTTCAATCCGCGATTGATCATCGGCACCGGCGCGGTCATCCGCATGACAGTGGAAGCCCCCGGCGGTGACGCGCGTATTTTTCTGGGCAACCGCACGCTGCAGATGGGCGACAAGCTTGGCCCGATCGGACGACCGATCCACGCGGTCGGCATGCGGCTGCTGCTGCCTCCGATTCCCGGCGAGAACCAGCCGAACTGGCAGGCCGAGGTGAAGATCGAATCGCTGGTGGAGGACTACCGCCAGATCTTCATCGAAGTCGATGCCCGTTGGGGCACGTCAACCGCTTGGAATCCCGACGACGTGCTCAATCATCTGCGCACCGCACACGATTTCGCCTCAACGCGCGTGGTGCCGTTTCTCGAGCAATTCGAGGACCGTCCACCACCGACAGCGTGATTGTCGGTCCCGGGCGTGATTACTTCGGAATTGATTCGAATCCGTGTACAATAGCCCCCGACGAGCGGCCCACGACCCAGGACGCCGCGCGATGCCCCATTCCGACCATTGCGGCCAGCGCGCCGAATTCCATTTCGGAGAGGAAGAACCATCATGCGGTTAGGTTACGTAGTCTCAATCTGCGCCACTGCCATGCTTGCGGCAAACGCATCTACAGCCGACGCTCAACTGGTATTTGGAACCACCACGCCGACGACCACCAATGGTGCTTCTTTTTACATGGATGTCAATACGCATCAGATTACGACATTGTGGAATTCCGCCGCCAACAAGAAGGTGAACGGCATGGCGTACGACATGCAGACGGGTCGCTTCTATTGCAATGACGCCGCCCGATTGAACTTCTGGGATCAGGGCAGCATCGGTGTCGTCCCGACTTTTATCGCCGGCATGTATCGCACACAGGACAACGTCACTTTCACCGCCACCGGCGTCGACGGGCTTGCCTGGGCCAATGGCCATCTTTACGGTGTTACGCAGTTTGGCAGCACCACCTACAAGCGCGGAATCTACGAGATCGCCACGACCTCCGACGGCATGCCCACTCCGCATTGCGTCATGACGCCGCTCTGGCTTGACCCGACCGGCGTCGGCACGCTGAGCGGCACGATTGAAATCGGTGGACTCGAATACAACCCGGACAACAACCTGTTCTATCTCACGCAAAAGGCTGACACCATCGATTCCGGCGGCCTTTACTCGCCCGGCATTTATACAATTGATGCATTCGGATCAGGCAGCGCCGTTCATATCGCTGACTTTCCCGAAGGCGGCCATACGCGCACGGATGGCCTGGCCCTCGGTGGCGGACGGCTTTGGCTCACGGAACAGGATCCGGCGAATTCCCAAGTGAACATCTTTCCTCTCGACCTGGCCACTCTGCATTACGATGACACGATCACGGCTCCTCTGGTCGATGCGACTAATCGCGCCAGCGGGGCCTGCTGGGCGCCCAATGCCCTCGTACCCTGCAAGCCCGGCGACATGAACAACGACGGCGTGGTGAATGGACGCGACGTCGCTGGCTATGTCCGAGTCAAGACCGGCGGCACGGCCGGCACCCTGGAGCATTGCGCGGCGGATGCACTCACAATCGAGCAGTTCATCGCGCTGCTTCTGCCTATCTAGAGCGCCTCGCGCGTGTCTTTCCATGCTTGGATTCCCGCGAACACCGTGAAACAGACGGCGTAACCCCGTTGTTCCTCACAAATGCCGGGGTAGGTCGCCGGTTCGCGCTGGCATTTGGAGCGGGATTCAAATGCGCCATCGATGGATTTCGCGAACCGCGGGAGTCACTCTGATCGTCACCGGAATCGCATTGGGATATGACCAGATCGTCGGCGTGCCGCGACGCATTCCCAGGCCCGTCTTCACCGGCCGCGTCTCCGTGCTCAGCTACAACGTTCAAACCACCCGCAAACCGTCGGACGAGACGCTGCGCGTGATTCTCGAGTCGGACGCGGACGTGGTGTGTTTGCAGGAGGCGAGCAGCGCCTGGCATGAGTTTCTAAGTCCGCGCTTGTGCGATCGATATCCAGCCTCGCTGCATCGCGACTTTCGCGGCGGATACGGCGGGCTGGCGTTCTATTCCAAGTATCCAGTCCGCGACGTACAGTATCTGCCGCCCCTGCCCAGCGCCTGGTACCCGGCGTGGATTGTGGAAGCGGCCACGCCTGCCGGGCCGGTGCAGATCGCCAACCTTCATTTTCGGGCGCTGATTGCCGATCGCGGCGGGGCAGCTCTGGGCTTTTTCACAGTTCCGCCCCTCCATCACTACGAAATGGAGTCGATCCTGG
>CAYXEY010000578.1:0-3869 GCA_964464105.1 uncultured Planctomycetaceae bacterium | reverse complement strand
AGCCGTTGTGCTGGCCCTCTACCTGCCCACGCTGGCCATTCCGTTCTTTATTGACGACTATCGAAATCAGCGGCTGTTTGCCGAATACCACGCCGGCAAGCGGTCGTCGCTCGATCTGTATTCATTTTTCAGCACACCGGCGGGTAATGCCGCCGAGCGCGCCGCGGGGCGGGCGCCCTGGTGGGTCATGGACGATCTGCGCTTCGGATACAAGCGTCCGCTGGCCGAGGCGAGCCTTTATCTCGATTACTGTCTCTTTGGCGCATCGGCGCCGGCGCAACGATTCACCAATGTCGTGCTTTACGTCACCAGCGTCCTGCTGGTCCTGGCCCTGTTCCGGGCGATGCACGTGGGCGAGCGGCGGGCGCGATGGGCGGCGCTCATCTTTACCGTGGCATCATCGCATGCGGTTCCGCTCATCTTTGTCGCGGCCCGGTGCGATCTGCTTGCCCTCGTGGGCACCCTGGCCTGCATACTGCTGGGCCTGCAATTTGTCAGAACCGGCTCATGGCTCTGGGCCGCGGCGAGCGTGGCCTGCTATGGCGCGGCGCTGCTCTCCAAGGAAGTCGCCTGGGCCGGATTCACCTCGTTCCTGCTGGCTGCGCTCATTTCCCGACATGGGGAATGGGACGCAGATCAGCGTCCCAACACCGACAATTCCACCATCAATCGACGCATCGGCGTACAATTCCTCCTGCTGATGATCGTGGGAATGGGCTGGCTGATATGGCATCGCGCTGCCGGCGCGGGGATCAACTCCACCCACCTGCTCGACCCCATTGCGCGACCGGTTGAATACCTGACCGAAGCCCCGGTTCGCATGCTGGTCTATCTCTGCTCGTGGCTCATTCCGATCAACCCGGCCGTATTCTATTATCACTCGGCGGGCCGGCCCTTTCTGATCGCATACCTGATCGTGGGCACCCTTTGCCTGATAGCCGCTGTTCGGTTTTTCATGAACAACTCACGTTCACGCACGCGCGACGCGCTGTTCGCCTGCTGGCCGCTGCCATTCGTCGCCCTGCTGGCCTGTGCGTTGCCGGACGATCGCTTGATGACGCTGCCGTCCATCGGACTGGCGTATCTGTCGGCCGGGTTGTTGCGCGCCCCCATCTACCAGCCAGAACGGACGCGGCAGCGCGTGCTGCGCACGATTCCGCTGCTCATTTTCATAATCCTGCCGATCTGCACCACCGCCGCCACCGCAGCGGCCATTCGGGGGCTAGAGGCCCGCGCTGCTGAAGACGTGCGAGTGATGGCCGACACGGCCAAGGCGACGGGCGAAAAGCAGCCCGCGATCTTCGTCGTCAACGCCGTGCAGGCCATTCATGCAATCTGGGCCGGCGATCGCGCACGGCATGTGCTCGGTGCGGATGCACCTAGAATCGAATATCTCTGCGATCTGCCTGACGTGGATGGCGCTGCGATCGATTCGCACACCCTGCAACTCACCTGTGGCGACGATCGATTCCTGACGACGCTGCTGGGCAGCTTCGGTCTGCCGCGCGGCACGCAAATTCACCCCGGTCAGACATTCCGGGCCAATGACTACACCGTGACCGTGGCCGACTCAAACGACGGAAGGCCTACGGTCGTCAATTTGCGATTTGACGAACCATTGAACAGTTCTCGCTACCTTTTCTTCCACGGCACCAACGACGCACCGCCCGCCCGCTGGGTTCCCAGGGTCGGCGACAAGCGCGCCTTCACCGCCTTCGTCGGACGCTAGCCGCGTTTGTGCGGCTTCGCGTTTACACTATCGGAGTCGGACCAATCGCCGTCGTGCGAGACGATGGCAATCCAATTACAATGCGGTTGACGAGACGTACCGGAGAGATGGCCGAGCGGTTTATGGCACCGGTTTTGAAAACCGGCGGGGTCGAAAGGCTCCCGGGGGTTCGAATCCCTCTCTCTCCGATTCGGCAAAGCCGAATCAGAGCAGGTGAGAAGTGGAGCAGGTGAGCAGGTGAAATGAAGCGCCGACCGGCGCGAGACTGCGGCATGCAAGTAGTCAGACCTGCGGTCACCTGCTCAACTGTTCACCTGCTCAGTAGTTCAGGTCACGTCAGCCACCGAGAATGTGAAAGTAAGAGGAGCAGATCCGTGGACGCTGCGACGCAGACTTTTTCCTACGACACCCGTCTGAATATCCATTACGGCCCGATGGAAGTGGTCGATGTGCCTGCCCTGATCGCCGCCTGCACGCACCCGTGGTTTAACCAGACGCTCTGCAAGGTCAACGAATCGGTCGTCCGGCTTGGCGTGGTGCAGGGCGAGTACCACTGGCACAAGCACGACGACGAGGACGAGTTTTTCTACGTCGTGAGCGGGCGGTTCCTCATCGACATGGAGGACCGCACAATTGATCTCGGTCCCGGTCAGGGTTTTGTGATGCCCAAGGGCGTGCGCCATCGTCCCCGCGCTCCGGAGCGGACGGTGATCTTGATGGTGGAAGGCGCGGGGATTGTGCCGACGGGGGACGCATAGCTTGACAGGGGCGTTCGAATCAGCAGGCGTTACGGCGGGCCGGGCTGGATGACGTCGAAAAACAGACCCGCGACGATCTCGTTGCCCGCGGCGCTGAGATGGTTGCAATTGTGGTAGTTCGCCGCGCTTCCGCGCAGTGCGGCATCCTGCGTGGCCACGTCCACAAGCGTCGCGCCCTGCGCCGCAGCGGCGGCGCGGATGCGCTCATTCAATAGCGTGACGTAGGCGTTCGCATTCGCGGCCTGGCCGGGCAGCAGCACGTTTAGAAAAAGCGGCTCGCAATTCAGACTGACCGAGGGCATGAAAAAGTACGTTGCCGCATAAACCGTCAGTCCGGCGTTGCGGCCGGCGGCCAGCGCGCGTTCCATCGCGGCCTGTGTCTCGTCCAGGCGCGCAGCGAGGGCGGCGGCATGCGGATAGCCCGGGGCGGTCGGCGAAAACACCAGCAGCGGGTCTTTCTCCTGCAGGAAATCTATCAATTCGGCGGCGCCTTCCCAGTAAAGCAGCGTATGGGCATTGGGAAACAGACGCCGGTCGAGGTAAGACTGGAGCCGGTCAGCTCCCTCTCCGGCAGACTCGCCGCCGCGGCCCTCATTGGTAAAGGCCGCGGGGGTCTCGCCCAGCCGTTCGCGGAGAAAGTCGACATAGTCCCGCTCCGACGGTCCGGCCGTCGAGGAGTCGCCGAATGCAATGTAGCGGGCGTTGAAATCGGGCAGGCGCAATGCGTCTTCGGAGCAGGCGGCGGAGCTGATCAAGGCGCCCATGGCCAGCAGGAGGGAAAAGTGTTTAGATCCGCGGCTGCGCCGGTCTGCGTCAAATCGTCGCTGGGATGTTGTCATTGTGCCGAAGGCCCCTCGCCGGGATTATAGGCGCGCCGCGAGAGGCTTGACGTGGATGAGCGCGCCGGGGCCGTGCAGCCGAACGCGGTCGATCAGGCTGTTGGAAAACGAACCTGGGGGAAAAGAAAATTCGGAAAGGTCAGGTCAGGCCTCCGCAAGAGATGGCGTATAAGTCCCGCTCCAAATCGGGAACCGCGACGAAGACCCTGGGCCAGGAACGTTCGTATAGTTTAATTTTGTCAATATTGACTTAATAATTCAGAATGTCCCCTATTTGCTCCTCCCTATTTGCTCCTCGCGAGCGCCGTCGGACGAGTTAATGGCTGACATGGTGAGCGCCGAATCCGCTGCCATCCACGGCGGCCAATTTGGACCGGCTTCGCCAGATGCCCGCATGCCGCGCATCTCTCAGCGCTTGATCAAGGAGACGATTGGCGGCGTTTTTTTTTAGCAGCCGGTCTGCGGCTTTCTGAAAGGTCGTCCAGTGTGGCACCTCGGTCATCTCGATGACCCGGCAGAGGTCCGGCGAATCCTGAAGCAGGT
>CAYXEY010000577.1:0-3877 GCA_964464105.1 uncultured Planctomycetaceae bacterium | reverse complement strand
TGGATCGCGATGGCCCGGGCAATGGCCACGCGCTTGGCCATTCCGCCGGAGAGCGATCGCCGCGGCTGGTCGATCACATCGTCCACGTCGAGGTTGACCGCCGCGATGCTCGCGCGAATCCGCGCCTCCATTTCGCCCGCGGGCATGTCGCTGTTTTCGGTGAACCAGAGGGCGATGTTGTCGCGAACACTTCCGCCGAAGAGGGCGTTGCGCTGAAAGACCTCGCCCCAGTGCCGGCGAATCGGCACGCGCTCATTCTCAGTCAGCGCGGTGAAGTCAACGAGCGGCGACCCGGGTTGATCGTGGTCGGCGACCAAGACGCGACCGGCCGTTGGATCGATCAGACCGGTGACGATGTCCAGCAGAACCGACTTGCCGCATCCGCTCTCGCCGACGATGGCCACGAGTTCGCCAGTGTTCACCAGCAGGTTGATGTCGCGCAGGACAACGTGGTCGCCGAAGGACTTGCCGACGTGGTCGACGACGATTTCGCGGCCGAGTGCATTCGAACCTGAGGGCACAAACTCCGCGGTGGATTCAGCATTACTTGAGTGGCGTTTTCGAAATGGGGATTTCATTCGCGCTTCATGATTCAGTGGATTTCTTTGTAGCGGTGTCGTCAATTCGGTCAACTCTGGGGCATAAGTTCTGCCTCGCAGCGCTGCCATTCCCTTGATTTGCCCGATGAGGCTGGGGCGACCGTCGTCGTATTCGCCAGCCCATGCGGCACCGCCTTGCCTTCCTCATCGATCGTGCAGAAGAGGAACGTTCCCGTCACCACCGGCTTGCCGCCTTCGCCATTCTGGGCCTTGTGTCCGTCGATGCGGACGCCGATGGTCGATTCGCCGAGGTAATCGACGCGACCGCTCAATTCCAGAATCTCGCCGACGCGGGCTGCAGTGCGGATGGACAAGCTGCGAATCGACATGAACACCAGTGGGCGCGGCTCGCGAAAGCAGCGCTGGGCGGTGATATAGGCCATCTCCACGCACCACTCGACGCAGCGTCCGGCATAGAGGGTCTGGTGGTGGTTGAGATCCTCGCTTTTGACGAGGTGGGAGGTGGTGTGCGTGGGGTTCTCGGCAGGGGAGGACATGACGGGCATTATAGCCGTGAGCCATGAGTCATGAGCGAAACCCTCAGCCTTCAGCCCTCAGCTTTCGGCCAGATTATTTCTTCGTGGCTCCGTGGGATTCACTTTGTCCCTCTGTCCCTTTGTCTCTTTGTCCCTCCCTTATAATCAGGTCAATGAACCCTTTTGCCGCACTTTTTAGATCGCTCGTGGCCCGCATCGAACAGCGCCGCACGGCGGCCATTTGCACTGTAGTTGCCGCAGCTGGGTCGACGCCGCAATCGGCCGGTGCGACCATGATCGTCAATGACGACATGACGACTGAAGGCACCCTGGGCGGCGGATGTGTCGAGGCCGAGGTGCGCAAGCGGGCGTTCGAACTACTTCAGCGTGGACAATCCGAACTGCTCACCTTCAAGCTCGATCATGACTATGGCTGGGACGACGGGCTGATCTGCGGCGGGACGATGAAGGTCGCCGTGCAGACAATTCGCAATGCACTGGAAACTCAGGCGTTTTCCGCTGCCGCGGCCGACTTGGAGGCGCGCCGAGGCGCCGTCGTTCCACTTCGCGTTCAATCCGATTCAATTCCGCAGGATTATCGCCTTCACATCGAGGCTCCGGCGCGGCTGCTCATCGCCGGCGCGGGGCATGTGGGCGCCTCGCTCGCACGCATGGCCGTAGGTCTGGATTTTGAAACGCGGGTCATCGACGATCGGGCCGACCTGATGGGGCCTGATCGGCTGCCTCCGCCGATCATTCCCGTGGTCGGCGATATCGAGGCGACGCTACGAAAAGAAGTTGTCGATAACGATACGTTTGTGGTCGTCGTGACGCGCGGCCACCAGCACGACGAGCAGGCCCTGCACGCGGTGATCGACCGTCCGGCGAAATACATCGGCATGATCGGCAGCCGGCGCAAGGTGAAACTCATCTTCGATGACCTCGCGGCGCTGGGCGTCGATCGGGCGAAGCTGGAGAAGGTGCATGCTCCGATCGGGCTGGCCATCGGCGCTGTCACGGTGCCGGAGATTGCGGTCAGCATCGTGAGCCAGTTGATTCAGACACGGCGCGAAAACAAACCGACCTACGTTGAAGGTCCGCTTGCCGTCGCGACGGTGCCCGCATGAACCGGCGGGTGATCGCGATCATCCCCGCGGCCGGACGGGGCAAGCGCATGGGCCGGCTCAAGCAGCTCCTGCCGTTTGGCGGCTCGACGATGATGGAGACGGTGATCGCGACGGCCGTCGCGAGCGAGGTCGACGGCGTGGTGGTCGTGGTCAACGAAGAGGTGCGGCACGTCGCCGAGCGTCATGACGGCGAGCGATGTCAAATCAAGGTCAATCCCGATCCCGACTCCGACATGCTGACGTCGGTCCAGATCGGCTGGCAGACGGCGAAGCGGATGTTTGATATCTCGGATGACGACGGCATCCTGCTGCTGCCCGGCGATCAACCGGGAGTCGCCGTGAACGCCATCAATGATGTGCGAGCAATCTATCAGTCGCTCAAGTCGACCAAGGGTGTGATCGCGACCTATTCAAGCCGCCGCGGCCATCCGGCGATTTATCCGTCGAAGTGGATCGATGAGACGATCGGCTGGCCCGCCGGCATGGGCCTGAATGAGCTTAACAAGCAGCATGCTGCGGACCTGATATCCGCTCCGCAGGCTGGCCCGATACCGCTCGACATCAACACGCCGGATGATTACGGGAAGGTAAACCCAGATTCGACAGCCAATTAAACGATGCGATGTATCCAGAATTCCGCTTGAATCCGCACTAAAACCATACTATATTGCAAGGGCAAGAAAAGGATCGAGGCGATCGTGTTTACGCTCACCCGAAAGACGGATTATGCCCTGATCGCGCTGTGCCACATGGCCCGGCGGCCGCAGGAGATATCGACAGCCCGGGAAATCGCCGAGCGGTATCACATTCCCCCGGCCCTGCTGATGAACATCCTCAAGCTGCTGGCTCAGGCCGAGCTGGTTCGGTCGATCCGCGGGTCCAAGGGTGGGTATACCCTGGCCATGCCGCCGCGGCAGATCAACCTGGAGGGGATCATCCGGGCGACCGAGGGGCCGTACAAGTTTGTGCAGTGCACGTCGGATTCGTTGGACGAATCGCGGCCGTGTGAGTTGATTGACTTTTGCCCGATCTCGGGACCGGTGCGAAAAGTGCATGCGAAGTTGAAGGCATTTTTGACGGAAGTCACTTTGGCGGAACTGGCATTTGATTCGCAGCGCGGCGACGAGCCGGTGCAGCTCGCGGTCGCCTCTTCCGCCTCAAGGAGCATGAATAAATGAAGCTGCCCATCTACATGGACAACAATGCGACGACGCCGGTGGACCCGCGCGTCCTCGAGGCGATGCTGCCGTACTTTCAAGGCAAATTCGGCAACGCCGCGAGCCGCAATCACTCCTTCGGCTGGGAGGCCGAAGAGGGCGTCGAAAACGCCCGCGAGCAGATCGCCCAGTGCCTCAACGCCTCGCCGAAGGAGGTCATCTGGACCAGCGGCGCGACCGAGAGCAACAACATCGCCATCAAGGGCGTGGCCCAGATGTACAAGGACAAGGGCAACCACATCATCACCCAGGTGATCGAGCACAAGGCGGTGATCGATCCCTGCAAATATCTGGAGCAGAATGGCTTCGACGTCACCTTCCTGCCGGTGGACAAGCAGGGCATGATCCATCCGGAGCAGGTCCGCGAGGCCATGACCGACAAGACGATTCTCGTGTCGATCATGCACGGAAATAATGAGGTCGGCACGATCAATCCGATCCGCGAGATCGGTAAGCTG
>CAYXEY010000576.1:1068-3878 GCA_964464105.1 uncultured Planctomycetaceae bacterium | reverse complement strand
CCCGAACACGCCTGGGAGTAGGTGAAGTAGACAAAGCCAATAGCGAAAGTCAGCGAAATGCACGTGAGAAAAAAAGAAACGACTGTAGGTCTCGGGTTGCCGAAAATGAGCGCTTCGTCTGCTCGGCCCGCGTATGAAAGCACCGTGCCGCGGTCTTCTGTGTTAGATTCGTCGGGAGGCATCATGTGCATAATATGTGCAGCCTAGCCAATGGGTTTCGGTGTGCCATGGGCGGCTTGTCCGCCTGTGCAGATGCCGAGAAAACGTTGAGCGGGTGACAGTCCACTCAATCGGCGAACCAAGGCCGCGTTCTCACCGGCTGACGAGTTGCCAGTGGCACCCTGATTGCGATCACCCTGTCGATCCTGCGATGCGGGCCCGGATCAGGGAAATCGCAACCTGCGCATCCGCATGGGAAATCAGGTCGCGAGGTATTGCGACTTTTCCAATTGACGTCAGGTGAAGAATGAGCGCAATTTCAACATCTCGGGATTGCGATTCGACCGACCGAACTCGCGCCCACGCGAGATGACGGTGAGACATCGTTCCATCGACATACCAGATGCCATCGGGCACGATGGCAAGGAATCGGGACTTGGGCTCGCGGTCCATCCTCCAGGCGCGGAGAAAATACCAAGCGGCTACAAGTAAGAACGGGCCACTGACGATACCCAAGGACCGGTTCATCCCCGACCTCAGCATCATGATTAATCCCGCCACGACGTGAAAAGTGCCGAGGAAAATCGCGAGAACACCGAGGCACAAGTTGATTGTGCGACGCAATCCCCAGCGTCCGGGGACGGCAGTCCACATCCGGCTCGCGGCATCATAAGGCAACCCGCACTCCGGACATTGATGCGCTTCGGGCAGTCCGATGAGAGGATACGCGCATCGCGGACAAAACGGCAGCCGTTCGGCGAGTTCCATGTTTGTAGATTAACCGAGAGTCGGGATTCTCCAGTGTGCCACGGGCAGCTTGCCTGCCCGTGTGAGTGACGAGAGTATTGTGCCCGGTCTCAGGACTGCTCGAATGGCGAACCAACGCCGCGCTCGCACTGGCTGACGAGCAGCCAGTGGCACCCCTGATGAGTCGGAACCCACTCGCTGGCGATCCGGGCTCAGTTCCCTTCAGAGCCTGCCGATTCTGCGCCCCTTGCGTTTTCCCGTATCGCGCTATAATCCGCCCGGCGGAATCGGCGCGGGTGGCACAACCGTATAAACGCCGAATTTCAGTCGATACTTCGTGGTGCGGGCGGGACGATCAGCCGGACGATTTGAAATTTGAGATTTCAGATTTGACCGGCTGGACGTCCGGTGCGGCACATTAAAGATGCAGAACCGGGCAGAAGCCCGGTGCCACGGAAAGGGAATTCGCATGAATCAGGGCCTCATGGGCATGTTCAACCCGATGCACTCGGGTATGCATGATCCGATGCAAATGGGCAACTACGCACAGGGCGGCGCGCCCTATCAGAAATACCGCGAGATGTCCGTCGAGGACATGCTCCTGGAGAACCGGATCATCTTCCTGGCCGGGCCGATCAACGAGCGGTCGGCCAGCCTGGTGATCATGCGGCTGCTCTATCTGCAGAGCATCAAGAAGGAGCAGCCCATCAATCTGTACATCAACTGCCCCGGGGGCATGGTGGATCAGACGCTGGCGATCTATGACACCATGCAGCACCTGACCTGCGACATCGCCACGTATTCGATCGGGCAGGCGGCCAGCGGCGGGGCGGTCATCCTCGCGGCCGGCACCAAGGGCAAACGCATGGCCCTGCCCAACAGCAAGATCATGCTGCACCAGCCGTGGGGCGGCATCACCGGTCAGGCCGAGGACATCCGCATTCAGGCGGAGGAGATTCTGCGGGACAAGCAGACGCTGAATGAGATCCTCGCCAAGCACACCGGCCGTCCGATCAAGCAGATTGAGGAAGAGACGGAGCGCGATCGGTTCCTGAATCCCAAGGAGGCGGTGGCTTGGGGGATTGTGGATGAGATCGTGGAGCCGCATGCAAAAGAAAAAAAGTAGCCATTAGCCGTTAGCCATTAGCCTTTAGCCAAGGGCAAGAAGGGCGATGACCAACGGCGGCTATTCAAAGGGTAATAGTGTCCGATGCATTTTCGGCGCAGCCGAAATGACAAGGCTAAGGGCTAATGGCTAAAGGCTAACGGCTCTTCGGGAGCATATATGTCTCGCGCAATGAACAACAACCTGATTCCGATGGTGATCGAGAAGACCGGTCGTGGCGAGCGGGCGTACGACATTTATTCGCGCCTGCTCAAGGACCGCGTCATTTTCCTCGGCGGCGGCATTGATGATGACATCGCGAACGTCACCATCGCGCAGATGCTGTTCCTCTCCAATGAGGACGCCAACGCCGACATTCACTTTTACATCAATTCGCCGGGCGGCAGCGTTTCCGCCGGTCTGGCGATTTACGACACCATGCAGTTCCTCCGCTGCGACGTGGCAACCTACGCCATTGGCCTCGCGGCCAGCATGGGCTCGATTCTTCTGGCCGGCGGCACCAAGGGCAAGCGGTTCGTGCTGCCCAATTCGCGCGTGCTCTTGCACCAACCGCTGATCGGCGGTGTCATGCAGGGCGTGGCCACCGATCTGTCGATCGAGGCGAAAGAAATCCTGCGGCTCCGCGATGTGCTGTACGGCATTCTCGCCAAGCACTCGGGCACCGATCGCAAGAAGATCGAGAAAGACTGCGACCGCAACCTATGGCTCGACCCCAGCGAATCCGTCGAATACGGCCTCGTGGACAAGATCCTCGAACGGCAGCCCGAGGGCGTGCTGC
>CAYXEY010000576.1:0-1042 GCA_964464105.1 uncultured Planctomycetaceae bacterium | reverse complement strand
TCGGACGATTCGTGCAATTGTTGTCAACCAGCGTGGCGGGTCATCGACCCGCCTTTCATTCGTCTTCCCGCGGACGTGTCGGGTCGATGACCCGGCGTGCCCCGATTGTTGGTGCAATCGCCTCTTTGCTGATCGCACTCCCACTCACGATGGGCGGTTGCCCGAGCGGGGGCGGTGGCGGCACATCCGATCGCACGCGCATTCAGGAGCTGTCCGACCAGGTCGCGACCCAATCGCGCACCATCGAGATGCAGCGCGAGCAAATCGACGAATTGTCGGCGCGGTTGCAGCGCGTGCAGGCCATGTCGCCCAATCAAAAGCTCGATCTGCTCCCCCATGTCACGTCGGTCCGGCTCGCCACGCTCTCCGGTGGATACGACGACAACCACGACGGCATTGACGACGGCATCGTGCTTTACATCAATCCGGTCGACCAGGAGGGGGATGTCATCAAGGCCGCGGCCTCAGTGCAGGTGCGGCTGCTGGATCTCAGTGCACAGGGCGACGGGCAGGTGGTGGGACAAGTCAGCCTCGATGCCAACCAAATGAAGCCCCTCTGGTTCGGAAAGCTTGGGGCCCACTATACGGTCAAAGTCCCCTGGAGCGGCGGCCGGAACCGTCCTCCGGCGGCATCAATCACCGTTGTGGTCAGCTTTCAGGATTACCTGACCGGCAAGGTGTATCCGCTTCAACAGGCCTTCAAGGTCAATGGGGCGGCGGGGTCGGCGACAACCCAACCAAGCTAAACGCCGAAGTCGGAAGTCGGAACACGGAGTTCCGAACCTAGGGTTCCGCGTTCCGACTTCCCCGTTCCGTGTTTGTGGCATGCCGAAAACGCACCGCCTGGCCGGGTAGAGCGCTTTCATCAAGTTTCCCTTTCCGCACCCGATTTGATGTGGTTCCCGGACCCTCGTAGAATCCCCCGGACGGGGCCCGGCTCGCCACGCCCACACGGAGACCCGCCGACTATTGCCGTAACAACCTCACGCCAAACCACCCGTTGACGCGCCGAATTTGCGCCTGACCCGGTTGATACTGCTTC
>CAYXEY010000575.1:0-3880 GCA_964464105.1 uncultured Planctomycetaceae bacterium | reverse complement strand
GCTCGCGCCCGCCGCCTACTTTACGCTAGTCCACATGGTCTTCGTCGGGTCGATCCGGTACCGCGTCCCCGCCATGCCCTTCCTCTTTATTCTCGCGGCCTTCGCGGCAAGCCGGCTCATGCAGAAGAAAAGCGGAACCGCGGAGTCGATGTGATGGCCCGCGCGATCTCGCGAAACGCCGCTGCCCGCAACCCGCTCGCGGAGACGCTCTCCCGCGGCCGCTCGCTCATTCGCCACCCCGTGTCGGTCACGCGTCACCGCCTCGGCAGCACGCTGCTGATTCTTGTCGCGATGGGTTTCGGCCTCTACTTCTATTTCACGCGCGATGAGTCGATTCGCCGGCGAACGGTTGCCTATCTGACCGAGGTGACGGGCGGCGAAGTCGAAGTCGGCCGCGCACACTTTAGCATGTTCAGCGGCATCTCGTTGGATGACGTCCGCGTGTCAACGCCCTTCGATCAAGAGTTGGACCCCAGCGCCGTCGATCCTTCGAGCCGTCGCATCTTCTCGGCCACCACGCTGACTGTTCAGCACGACCCGTGGCGACTGCTCATGGGTTCTCTGCGAATTGACCGCATTATTGCGGCTCAGCCGACCATCATCCTTTCGCAGAACATCGACACCGGCAAGCGAAACTGGCGATCGCTCTTCAGCGGACCGCAACGCGAGCGCAAGCCCGGGCCAGTCCGGCGGCCGCTCATCACCCTGCGCGATGCTCAGGTCGACGTGGTCAGCATCGATGCGACCGGCAAGCACGAACGGAAATCAACCGTGCTCGATGCCGATGTGCGGCCGCATCCGCAGAACGACGAGGCCCTGTGCATTGAGATTCGCCGATTCACCAATCCCGCCGAGCGCACCACGGTCATTTTCAACCCGCGCGAGCAGGTGGTGGCCAATACGCCATTTGTTGATATGGGCACCATTGGTCTGCAGTTGCCCGCCGCTTATCAGCGGTTCTTCCAGCAGATCCAGTTGGATGGCGAACTGAAGCTCGTGCGGGCCAACTATGGCCGCGATCCGCAGGGCCGCCGAGATCTGGAAGTCGAAATTCGCGACGTCCGTTGCACGTTCCCGCCCACCATGTGGCGGCCCAGGACGGCCCCGGTGATCGATCCGCCCGGCGCACTGCCCAAAGACAATCTGGCCATGACCGAGATGAATGGCAGGATGACCGTGCGCGGCGACGTGCTCGAAGTGGAGTTGATCGGACGGCTGAACGGCTCGCCCTGTCGCGTCGATGGAAAGATCGATCATATTCAGGACGACGCGGAGCTGCGCGACTATGGTCTCGATCTGCATCTGGCCTTCGATCGTTTCATCATGCCCGAGGGCGGTAATCGCGAGGATCTGCTGAATGATCTGCGGGTGCCGGAGGATTTGCGCGAGTTCATCTGCCGATACGACCCGCACGGCGCCTTTGATATCGAATGCTACGTCGTGCGTCCTGCGTTTCACGGCCCGGGTCGCTCATTCCGCGGGGTCATTCGTCCGCAGGGCGGCAACGGCAGCTTTCACAAGTTTCCGTATCTCGTGACCGACCTTCGCGGCGAAATTCTCATCGAGTCCGAACGCATTGTTTTCAACGACGTCCGCGGACTGCATGGCTCCGGTACGGTGCGGATCAATGGCGCCGTGTATCTCGTCGATTTCTACGACGCCTTCGACTTGTATTTTCACACCACCGGCATTCCGTTGGATGATGCGCTGTTCGACGCGTTGCCGCCACGTTTCCGCAACATCACCGAGCGCTTTCGCCCGCGCGGCACGGCCAATGTACTGGTGCATCTGTATCGCGAGAGCGGTCCGCGCCATCTGCCGCGGCCGAGCTTTCATGCCACGGTGACCGCCGATCTTGTCGACGCGAAAGCGAAGTTCGATGAATTTCCTTATGCGCTGACCGATGTCTACGGCCGCGTGCGCGTGGCCGATGACCGGCTCGAATTGCTCGGCCTGCGCGGACAACATGGCGATGCAACCGTCCTGGTCGATGGCTATGCGACGGTAGGCTCAGGGCCGTCGGACGTGGAATTGCGCATCGAAGGCCGCGACATCGTCCTCGATGCCGATCTTGCCAAGGCCCTGCCCAGCGACGTCGGAGCTGCGTTTGCCGATCTGCGTCCGACCGGCAAGGCCGATGTAATGGCCCGCGTGTTTCAACATGGGGGCAGCCGCGATCTCACTTATGACGTCGAAGCCGACCTGCGCGATGCATCATTTCAATCCGTCGATATGCCGATTCGCGTGACGGGTCTGTCGGGCCGCCTGCGGGTTCGTCCCGGCTGGCTGGAGCTGCAGGATGTGCGCGGCAGACGCGGCGAGGCGACCGTGGAGGCCAGCGGAAACGTGCGCCGGGCCGAGCCATCGGGCGTCACGGTGGACATGAGTGCCACTGTTGCCGGCGGCACGTTTGATGGCGAGCTGCGGGCCGCGATCCCTGAGAGCATTCGCAATGTCTGGGATCATTTCAAGCCCGGCGGGCGTTTCAACCTCAATACGCAATTCCACTATGCCGGACGAGATGGCGACACCAGCGTTCGACACCGCACGCTTCTCGAAACCACCGGGGCCACTGCGACCTATCAGGGCTTCCCGGTTCCGCTGACCGCCGTCGACGCCCGCGTGCTCATCACCGATCGCCGCGTCGAGTTGCAGCAGGTGCGCGGACGTTTCGGCGAAGGCCAGGTGGAGATTCGCGGCGACATCGACATCGGCGAGCCGGGCAAGCGGGGCACCCTCAATATCAATGGAAAAAACCTCACCTGGGAGCCGGCGCTGATCGCGGCGTTTCCCGAGAAGCTCGCTACGGCGCTGACCGAGATCAAACCCACGGGTGCATTCGACATCACCCTCGACTCGCTGCACTTCGACACCGACGCGCAGGATCGCACATCGTGGGACTATTCCGGGCGCATCGATTTGCGCGACCTGACCGGCAAGCTGGGCTTTGCGGTCAAGGATTCGCAGGGGCACATCACGGCGCGGGGCACCATCAGGCATGACGGCGCGATGTCCGTTGATGCGAAGACGGAGTTTGCCAAGGCGACCCTGGGCACCTGGAAGCTGGCCGATCTCTCGGGTCATTTCAAAATGGCCCCGGGGTCGAACACCATGCGCCTCGACGACGGCGCCGCGTCGATCTACGGCGGACAGGCCGATGCCAACGCCGAGTTCACCTTCGGGCCGCGCGACACGTCGTATCTGGCGTCGATCACCTTTCGCGATGCCGAGCTGGCCCGCTTCATCTCCGAGAACAAGCCGCGCGGACCCGGCGGGCCGGCCGCCGACGCAGGCTCGACCGCCAAGGGCAATGTCGTCGGCAACATGTTCCTGCGCGGGCGCACGGGCCCGCGCGGATATCGCGAGGGCGGCGGGGAGATGTTCATCCGCGAGGCCCAGGTGTGGAAGCTGCCATTGGCCATGGCGATCTTCCAGGTTCTCAATCTGACGCCCGACGAGAACGTCTTTCACGACGGCTGGCTGAAGTTCTTTCTCAATGAAGACACACTGACGCTGCAGAAGATCGATTTGCAGGGCAAGGCGATGTCATTCGTCGGCGGTGGCCGCATGGACCTGAACACGGGCGAGCTGGATGTGACGCTTCTGGCCGGCAGCCCCGTAAGAATACGGTTGCCGATATTGACGGACCTGGTCGAAGCGGCCAGCCGCGAGATCATGGAAGTGCGGATCAAAGGCACGGCGGCGAATCCGCGGATCATCCCGCAGCCGCTGAAGAGCCTGAGCCGCGCGCTGGAGACGATCTTCCCCGAACCGCCGGAGAGCCGTGAGCGGCGTGAGGCGGCGGTGCCGAGCGGATCACGACGCGAGTAACCAATCGCTGGAAACACATTGTCGACTACCTGCTCCGATTTAGAAATCG
>CAYXEY010000574.1:3518-3884 GCA_964464105.1 uncultured Planctomycetaceae bacterium | reverse complement strand
GGATCATCTCAATCGCGGCGCGTCCGACGGCGCAAGCCAGCGGGTTGCCGCCGAACGTGCTGCCATGATCGCCGGGCTTGAAGACGCTCATGATCTCTTTAGAGGTCACGATCGCGGAGATCGGAAGTATGCCGCCGCCCAGGGCCTTGCCCAGGGTCATCATGTCGGGCCGGGCATCGGGGCCGTCGTGCTGCCAGGCGAAGCGGTCGCCCGTGCGGCAGAGGCCGGTTTGAATTTCGTCGGCGATGAGCAGAATATCGTGCCGGCGCAACACCTCTTGGATGCGCGCGAAATACGTCTCGGGCGGCACGACGACGCCGCCCGCGCCCATGACCGGCTCGGCGATGAATGCGGCGACCGTATCGG
>CAYXEY010000574.1:0-3508 GCA_964464105.1 uncultured Planctomycetaceae bacterium | reverse complement strand
GTCGGCAATGAACAGGATGTTGTGCTTGGTGCAGATCTTTCGCACTTCGCGCAGGTAGCCGTCCGGCGGAACGAGAATACCGCTCTCGGCTTGAATCGGCTCAACTAAGAATGCGACTGTGTTTTTGGTAATAGCCTTTTCAAGCGCCGCCGGATCGCCGAAGGGAACCAGCGGAAAGCCCGGCGTGTACGGCCCGAAGCCGTCGCGATACTGCTCGTCGGTGCTGAAGCTCACAATGGTGATGGTGCGGCCGTGGAAGTTGCCCTTGGCGCAGATGACCTCGGCCTGATCCTTGGCGACGCCCTTCTTGTAGTAGCCCCACTTGCGGGCGGTTTTGACGGCCGTCTCCACCGCTTCGGCGCCGCTGTTCATCGGCAGAACCGACTCATACCCGGTCAGCTCGCACAGTTCCTTGCAGAACGGACCGAGCTGGTCGTTGTGAAACGCGCGACTGGTCAGCGTGACCTTGTTGAGCTGCTTGGTCGCCGCTGCAATCAGCCGCGGGTGTGAGTATCCGAAGTTGAGCGCGCTGTAGGCGCTGAGCATGTCGAGGTATTTCTTGCCGTCGACATCAACGACCCAGCAGCCCGCGCCGCTCTCGACGATGACCGGAAGCGGGTGGTAGTTGTGCGCCCCGTACTGATCGGCGACGCGCAGGTGCTCGGCGGTCTTGGAGTCGTGCTTGGATGACGGCGGGGTGGCAGTGGCTGAGCTCATGTGGAAAGGGTCCTAATGTGGTTCGCGGCATCAACGAAGAGGCCGGGGGCGAAGCAGCGATTCTATCGCTACGGGCGCACACCCTCAATGCATCGGCAATTGCGACGCTTGAATGAGCCTACGTATAACTATTTATAGAATATGCACTTACGCCAATTCGCAGTCGAAGGGAGTTGACGCCAAGCTTCGCGTTCGCTCTGGATTGGGCGGTTTCGCGATTCGTTATTCGATATTCGATATTCTCGTCTTGGGCCTCTTCGGCAGCCCCCCATGCTTGCGAACGAATTTCATCATGCTCTGAAAGTGATGCCACCCCGCCGCGCCGAACGGGTTGGCGCTGTGCCGGCGATGCAGGTGGCGGCAGACCAAGTGCGGACAGTAGACCACGCGCTTGCCCTTCTGCCACATTCGATAGCACAAATCGACATCTTCAAAATAGAGAAAGAACCGCTCGTCAAAGAAAGCGTACCCATCGTAATCGCTGCGCCGAAAAAACATCGCCGCGCCGATGCCCCAATCGACGTCCGCGGGACGCGAGCGCCCGATGTCGGCGCACAAGTGATGGCGGAAAAAAGTCGGCGGCGGCAGCAGAGCCCGTACCGGCGAGCGGGCATACATCACTACCGGCCAGGTGTAAAAGCGGCGAATGGACCGCTGAATCGTTCCGTCGGGGTAAAGCAGCATCGGCAGCACGATGCCGATGTCAGGATTATTCTCCAGGTAATTGATCGCACCGCGCAGCACGCCGGGAGTGACGCGTACATCGGGATTGACGGCCATCAGAAAGTCGCCGCGGCTATGCCTCAGCGCCCGGTTGATGCCCGCCCCGTATCCGACATTCTCACCATCACAAACCGTTACGCTCAGACTTTCGTCCGTCGCGACCTCGATGCGATCCTCCGGGGAATTGTTTGCCACGATCAACTCGACCGGCAAGCCGTCGCGAAACTCGCGCAATGACGCGGCCAGCTCCGCCACGTCGCGCGAGGAGCGGTAATTCACCGTCAGCACGCTGATCACCGGCGGCCCATCCATCGATACAGCTTGGTAAGCCGCGGCGTGATGTGCAACCCCCACCAATCCTGAACCAGGAGTGCGTCAATCTGCTGCTCGCTCACCCGGGCGAGCCGGGCGTCGGCCTGACGCTTGGCCCGGATGTGCTCGATATGCCGCAGAACACGCCATTTGCCCGCAAGAAAGCAGATCGTGCGACCGTGACGCACTTCTGCGAGGCACTGCAGGGCGAGAAACGCCAGGTGTGCAAACAAATGTCGGCGCCGAAGCCGCGGCGTCAGATGCGACCACCACACGATCTCGGCATTGCGCGATGAATTGAAGTGGTATCGCCAGCTCGTCGGCTTGTACGATGAGCTCAAATGGTGGTAGCAGATCGACTTCGGCGCAAAAACACAGGTGTGTCCGGCCCAGGCCAGGCGAAAGCCGAGATCAACATCTTCGTAGTAACTCTCGAATCGCTCATCGAGGTAACCGACTCTCGTGACAGCCTCGCGCCGATAAAACGCGGAGGCCCCGCAGGGTGAGAAGGCCCGCAGCGGCAGCGCTGTTGCAGACTCCTTAGGCTCCAGGTGATTGCGCTTCACCGCCCCGCCGGCCACCGAGTAAATGTCCCCGGCCGTATCGATGGGATGCGGCGACTCGGCCAGCAGCACCAGCGATGCAACCGCCCCAACCGTGGAATCTTCGAACGGCTTTACGCCCTCGGCAAACCAGCTTGGATCGAGATGTGTGTCGTTATTGAGCAGCACCACCAGCGGTGTCGTGGCGGCCTGCATGCCGGCGTTGCAGCTTCCGGCGAACCCCAGGTTCCGCTCATTTTGAATGAGCTTCACCTCGGGGCAGTTGGCCTGCAACCAGGTCACGCTCGCATCACGCGAGCAATCATCCACGATGGTGACTGTGAACCGGGAATCGCTCTGTGCCGCCAGCGATTCCATCAGCCGGGGCAGATATTTTAGACCGTTGTAGTTAGGTATGACGACGGTTGCAATGGGGTCGGGC
Organism: uncultured Planctomycetaceae bacterium; assembly: GCA_964464105.1. Classification (GTDB taxonomy): domain Bacteria; phylum Planctomycetota; class Phycisphaerae; order UBA1845; family UTPLA1; genus CAYXEY01. The sequence goes on along the minus strand of CAYXEY010000574.1, from coordinate 772 downwards.
ATGGCCGGCGGGTCTTGGACGCGGCCCGCCGCGCGATCAACCGCACGGTCAGGCGAGCGAGCCGCATTCTACCGCGGCCGAGCGCTGGCACACAGGTCCGCCAGCCGCCGCACCTGCTCGGTGATGGCCGCGACATCCGTCGAGGCTCCTGCGTGCTTCTCAAGGATGCCGGCAACCTCGGAGATGATGGGAAACCCATATCCCCCCGCCGACCCCTTGAGCTGATGAGCCATGCGGCCCACGGTGACGAAATCGGCCACATTCAAGGCTTCTTCGACCGCGCGCATGCGCTTGGGCAATTCGGCGACGAAGATCTCCAGAATGTCAGCCAGCTCGGCATCGCCCGCCAATTCGCTCACCATCGGCGGCAGCTTCGATCGCGCAATCGACATCGACGATTCCCTTCCGGAAAGCAGCCTGGCGCTCACCTTTTGTGTACGCCGTCCTTTTTTCGGCGATGCGACGGGCCGGCTTCAATCATGCGCCCTGGGAATTGACATTGTGCGAATTGGCTTGCGTTACCGGGCCAGGGGAAGCGGACGTCCGCCGAAGGGAAGCGCCGGATGGAGCGTTGAACGAGCCTCTGGCGTTGCAGTCGACGCACGAGCGGATTCGATGCGCTCCAGTCCATCCTGCACCAGCACGCGCTTGGTCATGATTCGCAATGCGACGGTGAGGCCGACCATGGTGACCATGAGTTCGAGGTATTCCTCGTTGTGGAAGAACCCGTGAATCCCGAACGCGATCAGGCCCAGCAGCAGTCCGCGGGCCC
>CAYXEY010000573.1:0-3889 GCA_964464105.1 uncultured Planctomycetaceae bacterium | reverse complement strand
ATGTTATCGATGCCGGCCGCCGGGTTGAGCGGGCCCATGAAAGACGTGCGAACTTACGGTACTACTCTCACGGCGCTTACCGGTCTGGATCGCGTTACCGGATACAAACACGGCGAACCGGCACCCGTCGAGAACGCCTTTTCAGACCCGTACACCGGTATTCTAGCGGCATTCGCGATCGTCGCCGCGCTCCGCCATCACCGCAGGTCGGGGGTCGGGCAGCATATAGAGCTCTCGCAGCAGGAAGCACTCTTGCCACTCATGAGCTCTGCCTTCATGGACTACATAATGAATGGTGTCATTGCGGGCCCAAAGGGTAATGAGCATCCGCAATCGGCGGCGGCTCCGCATGGCGTATTCCGCTGCAGAGGTGATGACCGATGGGTCAGTATTGTCTGTTACGACGACTCGGAGTGGCGATCTCTTTTGACGGCAATGCCGGCGCCTGGGAGGCTGGCGACAGAAAGATTTGCGACGACTGCCCAAAGAGTCGCACGCATCGACGAAATTCATCGAGCCATTGAAGAGTGGACGTCGACGCTCGAAGTGTCAGAAGTTGTGCAAGTACTTCAGCACTTGGGCGTTGCCGCTGCCCCGGTCACGACGACCGCCGACCTAGCAACGGATCCCCATTTTCGCGAGCGCGGGACGTTCGTGGAGGTAACGCATCCACTGGGTTTCAAGGAGACCATCTACGGCGCGTACGTGAAGATGAGCCGCACCACGCCCCAGATTCGGCCTGGGCCGGCGGTGGGTCAGGACAACGAGTATGTGTTCAAGAAGCTGCTCGGTCTGTCGGATGAACGGTACGAAGAGTTGGTCGCCCGCAAGGTAATTTTCTGAATGATCGCCATGGTCGTCAGGTGTGGGCGGCCCCTGGCGTGCGATACACGCGGCCGGCCGCTATGTTGGAGGAGTTGAGATGACTGATGTGATATGCGAGCTGCAGGGCCATTTGGCCTTCGTGACGCTCAATCGACCTGATCAACTGAATACGATTTCGCATTCGATGCTGCTGGAACTGTCCGACGCACTGCTCGAATGCGATGCAAACACGGAGGTCCGCGCGATCGTCCTGACCGGCCGTGGCAGAGCGTTTTGTGCCGGACTCGATCTTCACGACGCCTCGAGCGACGAGGGGATATCGCGTGGAGGATTCCCGCAGGCGATGAAACTCGATCAGCGGACATTTCCAACCATTGTGTTGCGGGACCTCGACACGCCGGTAATTTGCGCAATCAATGGTGGCACGGCGGGGTTCGGCATCGACTTGGCGCTGTCCTGCGATATACGTCTCTGCGCAGCACATGCGAAGCTGGCAGTCTCTCACACTAGGCGAGGTGTTTTTCCCGATATGGGAGGAACGTGGCTGCTTCCACGCACGCTGGGCTGGTCGAAAGCCGCACAGCTCGTCTTCACCGGTCGAACCATTGGTGCAGCGGAAGGCGAGCGACTGGGTCTGATCGACAGGGTAGTCGAGGGAGCGAATCTGATGGCCGGCGCCACGGAGCTGGCCGAGGAGATCGCGAACTGCGCGCCGCTCGCTGTTCAAGCGGCCAAGCGCCTTATGCGTGCCGGCTGCGAAGAGAGCTTCGCGGACCACGTGCAGCGTTCCTATCTGCAGGTCCGGCTACTGACAGAAACAAGGGACTTCTCCGAAGGCGTGTCCGCCTTTCTGGAGAAACGCCTGCCTAACTTCCGCGGCGATTGATTGATTGCTGCGACGAGTCATTCCGCAAGAATCGGTAACTTTGGTAACAGACATGATCTATACGCCCGAGCACTATGAACTCCAGAAATCCATCCGCAGGTTCATCGATACAGAGATCAATCCTTACGTAGATGAGTGGGAGGACGCGCAGACCATTCCCGTCCGTGACCTGTTCGGGAAACTTGGAAAAGCGGGCTTCTTGGGCATCGCCCGACCGGTAGCCTACGGCGGCTTGGGCCTCGACTTCTCCTACGAATTTGCATTCACCGAAGCTCTAATGGGGCATGCGAAATGTGGGGCGGTTGCCTTGACGATCGGCGCCCAAGGAATCGCTACTCCTGCCCTCGCCAAACATGGATCCCCCGAACTTTGCAGGACTTTTCTGGCACCGACCGTAGCGGGGGACTGCGTCGCCGGATTGGCGGTTACGGAACCGGGTGGAGGGTCGGATCTTGCCTCCCTGAAGACGACGGCGCGAGTTGATGGAGACGACTACATCATCTCCGGCAGCAAGATGTGGACGACCAACGGGACACATGCCGATTGGGTATGCGTCCTCGCGAACACTTCGGATGGACCTGTACACAGAAACAAATCGCTGATCTGCGTACCGACAAAGAGCCGTGGAGTGACCGCGACAAAGAGACTGCGCAAGCTCGGGAATTGGGCGTCTGACACCGCGCAGATTTTCTTTGACGACGTGCGAGTTCCGCAGCGCTTCAGGATCGGCGAGCCGAACAAAGGTTTCATCTATCAGATGGAGCAGTTCCAGGAGGAGCGCCTCAGTGCCGCCGCCTACTGGACGCTGCTCGGTAGGGTGATTCGCGAGACCATCGAGTATACGGGTCAGCGCCGCGCGTTCGGCCAGTCGATACTCCACAATCAAGTGGTTCATGTCCGTCTAGCGGAATTGCAAACGGAAGTGGAGTGCCTCCGTGCGCTCGCTTATGAGGCGATCAGGCGATATTTGGCTGGCGAGAACGTGAGTCTGAACGCCTCGATGGTAAAGCTGAAGGCGGGGCGCCTCGCAAGGGAAGTTACCGATTCATGCCTGCAGTACTGGGGCGGGATACATGTGGGACACAAGCGTCTCGCGGGCATTTCGAGACGTTCGCATGCTCTCCATCGGGGGAGGCGCGGACGAGGTGATGCTGACTATTATTGCGAAGCACATGGGAGCCTTGCCCGCGAGAGGTGAGGGCACAGCGTGAAGGAGATTTTCGCGCTTACACCGGAAACCATGGGGCTCGGCAAGATACCGACCTTCGCACGCCGTGTCGAGGCGCTTGGCTTCGACGGCCTGTTTGTTTCCGACGCGAAGCATGACGGGCTGCTGCTTGCGAGCCAAGCTCTCGGGGCGACGACACGGCTTGTTGTCGGCACGTCGGTGCTGGTCGCCTATCCGAGAAGCCCTATGATCATGGCACTGGCGGGATGGGACTTGCAGCGTTTCTCGGGGGGTCGCTTTGAGTTAGGTATCGGAACGCAAGTCCGTCAGAACATAGAGGAGCGCTACTCGGCCCGCTGGCTGCCGCCAGCATCCGGCATGAGAGAATACGTGGGTGCGCTACGCGCAATCTTTCAGGCTTTTCGGACAGGTGAGCCGTTGGAATTTATCGGAGAGCATTATCGATTTACTCGCCTCCAGCCATTCTTCAATCCCGGCTCGATCGATGAGCCCGATCCCCCGATTATGCTTGGCGCGATCGGGCCAAGAATGCTGTCGGTTGCCGGAGAATGTGCAGATGGAGTGCTCATCCACCCCTCCAGCGCGAACCCTCGTTGCCTGAACGAGATCATCAGGCCTCACCTCGAGCTGGGTGCGCAAGGCCGCGCTCCCGGGCTTGGCTCAACGCGGATTTGCGCGAACGAACTCGTTGCAACCGGGCCAGACTTGGCCACGGTTGCGAGCGAACGCGCGCGGTATCGCGACATGCTGGCATTTGTGTTCTCTACGCCGGCGTATTGGGCAAGCCTAGAACTGTTCGGCTGGAAGAGTGCCGGGGAGAGGATGCGGCTCCTCGCGCGAGAGGGGCGCTGGAGCGAGATGGGCAACGAACTGCCTAATGCCATCGTAGACGAATTCCTAGTGTCCGCTTGCTACGACGATTTGCCATCAGCGCTTGCTCGGCGATTCACGGGGCTGGTCGATCGCATTTCCATTCCGGTACCCGTCGA
>CAYXEY010000572.1:0-3897 GCA_964464105.1 uncultured Planctomycetaceae bacterium | reverse complement strand
TTACGCCCCTTAGTGGCGTGCCCACGAACTCCGCGGTGCCCACGGCGCCGAACCGCCACGGCACGCCAGCCGGACGCGGATCGAGCGAGCTTCGCCCGTTGCCTGCGCATTCCAATGTGATCACCGCGCGGCGCTGGGGCATCTGCTTCAAATCATCGAGAGAGAGACTCAGCGGTTCACGCACCAACCCCTGAACCGCCAATCGATACGCCTTCGCATCCAGCTCCGGCATGCCGTAGTGATTGCGCACATAGAACGCGGACGTCGGCGTGAGCGGCCTGGCCAGCAGGTGCATCGGTGTCTCCGCGTTGTACGGATTCGATTGCACCGGGATCGGCGCCTGTTCATTGCTGGGCGATTGTTTCATTTGTCTGCCCCTGCGAGACCCCGAATCTTCCGTCGCGTTCGGCGAAGCGCCTCGATCAAATGGGCACGCCGATCCGCTTGGCCAGTCAGCCTGGCCATTCGCATTCCATTTGACGGGCACTCATGCTCGCCAATGATCGAGTCGCCGAGGAAATAAGTGCCCATGTGCCGCAGCGGCGGCGAATAGAGGTGCAGCGTGATCAAATCGCCGCTGGCCTGAAGATTGCCCATCTGGTGCATGTCGTGATCGCGCGACGCAGTCACTTCGCCAGACTTCAGCTCATGCACTGCCGACGGCGAGACCAGGCCGCACGGGCTGCGCAAGAACGTGATCTCTGTTGCCACGCCCTTCATCACCTTCAGGGCGCAGTTCGATCCGCGATGATCATGAATGGGGCTTCGCTGTCCATTGCGCCAGCACAATACGAGCAGTTCGTGGTGATTGCCGATGTGGACGCGATTCCGCGTGTAGCAGTCCTCGTTGAATGTCACAAACTCGCGCAAGTCGGCCGCCGTAATGGCGGACGCGTCAAGCAACCGGCGCATCGCCGTCTCAGCAAGCGGACCACGATGCGATTCGAGCGCTCGCAGGAGTGATTTCAAGGGCGAATCGGATGTCGCGCCGTGCGCGGCTCTGTCCCGCCTGCTCGTCGTGCGCGAGGTAGCGATCTTGGTGGCGATCATTCGATGTACCCCAGAGCCTGCAACCGCTTGCGAACCAGGTCGATTTCGTTGCGGGTCAATCCGTGCGAATCCTGTTGCAACGTGCCGCCCGAGGCCACGTCGCGGAGGACGAACACGGCGAACTCCGTCACGCTGCGAAAGCCGGTATTGGCGATGAGCTTTTCCAGATTCGCGAACAGGTCCGCCGGGATCTTCAGCGTGACCGGCCCCTTTTTCTTTTTGGTGGCGGACATCAGGACACTCCTATTAGGCTCTCCGAACACTCTTATAGGAGTGTACCATGGGACCGACTGAAGTCAAGCACAATGAACAGGGGGGGGGCCGGGCCTCAAATGATTCACAATGTGGATTCGCCCGCATGGCCGATTCATATACATGGCGACATGGACATCCCCTACCACTCACCTGCCCTTTCGACTCGCCCGACAGCCGAGCGTCCCGACGGGTCGATTCGCCATCCCCGCGGAGTGGGTGTTGTCGGCGCATGAACTTGCCATGGGCCGTCCGACCCTCCAACTGGCCCGGTCCCTCATGGCCAGTGAGCATGTTGCGCCCGAGGCCATTGCGCAACGACAAATTGATTCGCTGCGATCGCTCATCGAACTCGCGCGCTCAAACAGCCCCTACTACCGACGCATCGGACTCACCCCTTCCGATCACATCGCGAGCCTGCATGACCTGCGGCGCCTGCCCATGCTCGATCGCGAATTGCTGCGCGTCCATGCGGCCGAACTCTGCGTAACTTCAGCCGGCGGTCGCCGACTCGTGGATCACAGCAGCGGCAGCACGGGATCTGCCGTGCCCTATTACTGGAGTCGCACGCGCCAGGCCTGGGACAAGGCCAATCGAATTCGAGGCCATGCGTGGCTTGGCTTCACGGCGAAAGATCGCGAGTTGCACCTGTGGCCGATCGATGCCGCGCATACGCGCGGCGCTCAATTACGAGAACGACTGCGACGCCGGCGCGACGCGCTGATTGGCGATTTGCTCATCGATTCCAACGGCGAAACACCGGCGACCGCCATCTGGCAGCGCTGGCGGCAATTCGACCCGGCCCGCATTACTGCATTCCCTTCACGGCTTTGCGAGGTCATTCAATCGGCCCGCCGACAGGGATGCCGCCTGTTCAGTCCATCGCTGCGCTGTGTCTTTTTGACCGGCGAAGTGACCCTCGAGTGGCAGAAACGGCTGATCGAGCGCGAGCTGGGGGTGCCCACCGTGCAGAGCTACGGCGTGCAGGAGGCAGGCGCGATTGCCTTCGCCTGCGAGCAGGGTGAGTGGCACACTTGCGCCGAATCGGTCATCGTGGAGTTCGTTCGCGACGGCCGCATTGCGCAAATCGGCGACCTGGCCGAAGTCGTGGTCACGTCCCTCGTAAACCGCACCATGCCGCTCATCCGCTATCGCACCGGCGACCTGGTGCGTGTCGCGGCGGCGTCGCCCTGTCCCTGTCAGCGGGGATTGCCCGTCATGCCGCCGATCATCGGACGATTCGGCGATTTCCTCGTGACAAACACGGGCGATTGGATCGAGCCTGCCCGCGTGGTGAGCCGCATTGGCGAAGTCCTGCAAGCCGGTTCATTCCAGGTCATTCAATCGCCGACCGGGCGCATTGAGATACATGTCGCCGAAGGCCCGCAACCTCGCAGCGATTGGCGCGAAGCCGTCACACACCGCGTCTTCACGCTGGCTGGCCGTGATACGCCGATCACCATCCGCCGTGTCTCGCAACTGGCCCGCTGTCCTTCCGGAAAAATGCGATACGTGCAATCCTACTTGTCGCATTCACCATCTTAATTTGAATAATGGCCCCAATAAGGGTGCCGCCGGCGGCTTGCCCGCCAGTGAAAGCGTGAACGTATTGTCACGGCCGCGACACATCACGATTTCCCACCACCTCCGCCTTGTCCTGATTCGACGGCCCCGTTATAAAAGTCGCTGCAACATCAGCTACGACCCCGGATGAGCCGTCATGTACGAAAAACTCTCGCCGCTTCTGGACAAAGTCATCAAACTCTCGCAGCGCATCGCCCGCGACTATGAGCAGGACTATGTCGGCACCGAGCACCTGCTGCTGGCGATTCTCGAAGACGGTGAGGGCATGGCCGCCGAGATCCTCAAGGCTCATGGCGTGGACCTTCGCAAGGCCAAGGCTGAAGTCGACAAACTGATGAAAAAGAGCCTCGAAGACACCTGGGTCTTCGGCCGCCTGCCCGGCACGCCCCACTTCCGCGGGGTCATGGCCAAGGCGATTGAGGAGGCCCAGGCCTTCAAGAACACGATGGTCTGCACCGAGCACCTGCTGGTGGCATTGGCGAACGAAGAAGGCAGCGTCGCCCACGGCGCCCTCGAGGCCCTGAAGATCACACCCGACCTCATCCGCCGCGAAATCCGCGGCCGGGCCAAGTCGGCGTAAGAGCTAAATCAGATCCCCTCGCGGCAGCGAAGGACGAATACTCGTCGGCTCGCCATGAGATTAATCGAAGAACACACGAGCCCAGACGGGGTGCTGCGTCTTGTTCTTATCCGTGACGACGACGGGGAAATCACAGTCACATTTCACGGATGCCAATGGCATACGCGCGGCGATATCTTACGTTCGCTATCCGGCAAGTCAGAAGCACAGGCAATTCGAGATTTTGTGAACAGCATCATCCGCGATGAACAGGTCCTTGCCGTTTCTCGTGCAAACGACAAGATCCTGGATGTTTGGCCTACAGACGATCCAGCTCATGAATTAGGATTCATGCCTCCGAACGAGACACTCGAAATCCGCCGTTGGATCGGCGCAATTATCCAAATATCAGGCGCCTGACTGAGCTTTTGGGTCGCCTGACTAACGCAGAT
>CAYXEY010000571.1:0-3903 GCA_964464105.1 uncultured Planctomycetaceae bacterium | reverse complement strand
CCGGCATGGCGCTGTTGGCGTCATCGACCGGCTCTGGCGATCCCATCCGAGGACAGCGACCATGAATGCCCACTCCCGTGCCCATTCAGATCTTCTTGCGCGGGTCTCCCGCATCCGCCGCCCGGACGCCGACCTACTGAAACCGCAGGCGCGTGCGGGCATCCTTATCCGTGGCAACGACAACTCCATCTCCGTCCGCTTCGTCGGAACACTCGGCGGTTTGCAACTCAACGACTATCGCGTGGGCACGCGCGTGGATGGAAAAGACAATGAGATCGGAGCAAGCGCAAATGCCGGTCGAGCTCCGATCACAGGGGATCTCACTCGTATCGTCATCCAGGGCAGCGCCGGCTGGCGTCCGCCCGGTAACATCCTTACCAACAACTACATCGGCAATGGCGCGGAGAGTCGTAGAGGTTCGTGGTTGATCGACGAGCCGAGCCCTCTTGGCGCCAGCGTTCTGATCGGACAATTCACCGGCACGGCATCATTGTCCGACGACGGCCTCAGAGGTCGCCGGCGCCCCATGTCACCGCGCAGTTGGTGGTCGGAGATGTGCCGCCGCCGGCTGCGCTGGTCAACGCGGGCGGCGCTGCGAATCGATTCACGTTCGGCGTCACGGCCATCGGCGATGCGTGCTGGCAGGCACGAGCCCGCCCGCCCTGAGCCACGATGCGCAATCAGCTTGCCGCGGCTCCTCCGGCGTGTCTGCGAGCCCTATGGACGCGCACTATGCGCCACACTGCTCGTCGCAGCCATGACTCTCGCAGGCTGCAATTCGGGCGGCGGCTACGACAATAGTCCGGCTCCGACGCCGGCTCCGACGCCGGCTCCGACGCCAGCTCCGCCAAACTCCGACGTCAGCCAGGTGGTGTCCACGGCGGGTGGAACGGTGGAGACACCGGATCATGGGGTGAAGCTGGTGATCCCGGTCAACGCCCTCGACAGGACTACCACGATCGCAGTGGCCCACCTCGATCCCTCCGCCACGCCCGCGGGCCTGCCACCGGTGGTCTTCGCCGCTGGACGCGAAACGGTCGTGACAGCGTTCGACCTCGGCCCGGACGGGCTGCAGTTTGCGAAGCCCGTGAGGCTCACGATCGCCTACGATCCGGCCAAGCTGCCCCCAGGCGCTGCACCCAAAGACCTCGCGATTGCGAAGCTGCGCGACGACGGACTGGTACAACTGGCGGGCAATCTGCAAGTCGACACCGCTAACCACACGCTATCGGGAGACATCACCGGTTTCAGCACGCATGCCTTGATCTGGTACAAGCCTCCGCCGAACTGTGGCTACAGCGACGAACGCTTCAACGATGACCTCGTGGTCGAGAGCCTCTCGGTACCGAAAATCACGCTGACGTTTGACACCGAACGCACCTTGCCCGGCTGTACGGGCGACCCGATCGTCCTGTTCATCATTGAGCGGGCGTTAGCGTCGGTAGCCGGCCCAGGCGGTACGACCCGCGAACCGCTCGATGGCGATTTCTCGCCGGCCACGCCTCTGATCAACGCGATCGTCTGGCCGGGCAGTCCGGTTGCAAGAAGCGCAAGCGGGGGCTACATCGCGCGCGATCTGGACGTCACGGCAGGGGGGAGCTATCGGTTTCGAGTGAAGGGGTATTCGCTGTACGGCCACGTCTGGTTGCCGACCACGTCGATCATGGTCAACGTGCCTCTTGGCGGGTCGCCACAGAGTGTGCCGCCGCCGCCCGATTACTTCGCAGCTTCCTGGGACGATCCCTACTTCCACAACGCCGACCGCAGCGTCAACAGCCGCACACCGCGCGTGCGCCTGAACTGGACACCGGTCGCGGACGCCGATGCCATGCGGATAGAGCGCCGGCTGGGGAACGAACTGGCGTACTCTGTCATCGCCCCTGCGGTGAGCGGTGGTGTCACGTACTACGACGAAAACGTGACCGCCGACGGGCATTACTTCTACCGTGTCGTGGCGCACAACAGTGCAGGCGATAGCACGTTCCTCGAACGGGAAGTGGTCCCTCTCGGCGTCAATGTCGCCACGTCAGACCCGGCTTTCACGATCTGTGTGGAATCGGACGCGAGCTGCGTCGCTCCGGGAGGGCCGGTCACGATCGCACCGGGAGTCACGGGTTCCGTCCGATTCCAGATTCGGATGGTGCCGGTCTTTTACCAGCCGGGCAACGCAAACGTGGTCAACGTCCCCGACTGCGAGATTCGCTTCGCCGTCTTCAACGCTACAGGCGGTGTTCTGCCGGCGCAGAGCATGCCGTTCGTGCCGGTGCAGCCGCTGCAGCACAAGCGACAGAACGGCCTGCAGTTCTATGACGTCGATCTGCGCCTTGACGTGGCCCCTACGGCCAACTACGGGCTGCACGGTCTGACGCTGTACGCGAGCGGGTGCGCCGGCACCATCGCCAAACAGCCGCTGCTGGTCGATGTTCGTCCCGCGGGCACGCGGCTCGTCATGATCGCGGCGCGCGGCGCGGGCCAGGTCAAGAGCACGCCGGTGGCCGCCGGTCAGCCGGGCGATATCGACTGTCCGACGGCGGCCTGCGGCGCTTACTTTGCCGACGGTGCCTCAATTACCTTGCATGCCGACGCTCCACCGACATCTAACACGCAATTCACGCAGTGGGAACACGACTGCAGCGACAGGGGTAACCCGGCGTCGTTGACTCTGGACGCGGACAAGTTCTGCACAGCGGTGTTTGCGACCAGGCCGGCCACTGCTTCCACAGGCATGGTCAGCGCAGGACACAACTTCACCTACATGCGAGACGCAAATTCCATGCTTTATGCATGGGGCAGCGACACCGGCGAGACCTTGGGCAATGGGCCGGGCAATAGTCCGAGCAACGTTCCGATTCGCGTTCAAATCGCCTCCAATGTGAGCCTCGTCGGCAAGAGCTACGGCGGCGTGGGCAATGGGTTGGCGATCCTGCCAAGCGGCGAAGTCTGGGGCTGGGGCGTGAACAACTCGGGCCAATTGGGCACGGGTTCGACGGACACGCAACCCGTGCCCTCGCCAATGAAAGACGCGACGGGCGCGACTATCGGCAATGCCGTCATGGTCACCAACGGCGTCGGTCACGCGCTGGTTCTGCAGGCCGACGGCCATGTGTTGGCGACAGGCCTGAATCCAGGCGATGGCACGTCTGCTTTCCGCACCTATGCGGCGCCGGTGCCCGGCCTGACGAGCGTCGTCTCGATTGCCAGCGGCGGAGCGGCCTCCTATGCCGTCAAGGATGACGGCACGGTCTTTGCGTGGGGCGATCTGGGCGACGGCACAGCGGCGGGCTCCGACCTGCACACCACGCCGGTGCAGATCGCCGGGCTGGCGAACATCGTCGACGTCGCCGCCGGCTACTACTTCGCGATTGCGCTGGACAGTAGCGGTGCCGTCTGGTCTTGGGGGGTCAACGCCAACGGCCAGCTGGGCGACGGGACCACGACCACGCGGCTTGTCCCGGCGAAGATTACAGGGCTCAGTGGCGTCAAGTCCATCGCAGCGGGAATAGAGCATGTCCTGGTCATCATGAACGACGGCTCGCTGCGCGTATGGGGCCGTGGCGCGAACTACCGTTTGGGCCTCGGAGATCAGTCCAATCGCCTCGCGCCGACTCCAGTGCCTGGACTCAGCTCGGTCATCGCAGTGGCTGGCGGCAACGCCCACTCGCTCGCCGTACTCTCCGATGGCACGCTCTGGGCCTGGGGCAGTAATGTGAGCGGGGCGTTGGGCCTCGGGACCACGGTACTGTCGTATCCGACACCTCAACAAGTACCGGGGGTACGACTCAATTGAAGAGGGCTTGAAGAGTCTCACGGCAAACTGCGGCCAGCTCGACGGTGATCGGTTACCGGCGTGCCGGGGAAGCGCTGTCGCGGGTGTCGTTGTGGCCACCCGCGCCGGTGCGCAAG
>CAYXEY010000570.1:0-3905 GCA_964464105.1 uncultured Planctomycetaceae bacterium | reverse complement strand
GCGCGGCGAGCTGCCCGAGGTGGGAATTCTCACCCGTAAGACCGGACCCCAACCACTTAATGATGAGCCGCAACCGATGGCCAAGGGCACGCGCGGCATCGTACAGGAGGTTCTTACGCCCGGCATCTATCGAATCAATCCGTATGAATTCGAAATCAAGAAACAACGGGCGCTGGTAGTGCCGGCCGGATTCGTCGGCGTTGTCACGAATCAAATCGGTGCAACCGCTGAATTGATCGACGTACCGGACGTATCAGCCTTGCCGCTTGCGACCCAACCGGGCCAAACCCAGGCAATGACCAAGGTTCGCCGCCTTGCACGACCTGGCGAGCGCGGGACGCTGGCGGACGTCTTCCCCCCCGGCGTCTACTACATCAACCCGTACATGGCCCGCGTCCGCGTGACCGAGGTGGGCTACAACGAGTTCACCCAGGCGGTCAACCGTACCGCCCGCGAGACGATTCGGTTCCCATCGAAATCAGGTTACGACATCGAGCTGGGCGTGATCGTCGTCTGGGGATTGCATCCGCGAAACTCAGCCACCGTCATCAACGAATTCGGCTCCATGGCGGAGGTGCTGGAGAAGGTCATCAAGCCGCAACTTCGCTCGATTTGCCGCAATGAAGGCTCCAAATATGAAGCTCGTGACTTCATCCAGGGTGACAAGCGCGAGGAGTTTCAGCACCTGCTCACCACGACATTGCAGGAAGTCTGCAGGCGTAAACATGTGGAGCTGCTTCTGGCCCTGATCAGCAATGTCGAGGTGTCGTCGCGCGAAGGCAAAGCGGCCGCCGAGGAAACGGACCTGAAAAGCGAAATTCAGGAGAGCTTCCTGGCCGTCGAACGTCAGTTGACGAATGTCAAATTGCAGGAATCCACCAAGAAGCTCGGAACCCTGGAGACGCAGAAAAAGAAGGTGGACGTTTCCCGCGAGACCATTCAGGCCCAGACCCGCAAGAAGGTCGCCGAGATCATGGCCGACGGTCAGCGCAAGGCCGCGGAGATTGCAGCCCAGGCCCGGCTCACCGTCGCAGAGATCGACCAGAAGATCGCCGCGATCGACGCCCAGAAGGTCGAGCTGCTCGGTCGTGCCCGCGCCGATGTCGAAAAGCTCAAGCAGCAGGCCGAGGCCGACGGCAAGAAAATGCTGGTGCAGGCCCTCGGTTCCGGCGAAGCCTACAACATGTATACATTCGCCAAGAACTTCCAGCCGGACTCCATCCGCATGATCTTCGCCGGACCGGGCACGTTCTGGACCGACCTGAAGCGCATGGAGGAAATCTCGTCGGCGACGATCATGAAGCAGGCGGCGGAGCCGGGAAAGTAGGTGTCAGTCCGACATGAATTGCGTCACCTGATCCATTCGACCCGCGATTAATTCAGGAGCATCCGCAATAAGTGTTACATGACCCACTTTGCGACCGGGACGCGGCGGCTTGCCGTAGTCGTGGAAGTGCGCGCCGGGCATGCGGAGGATGTCCGTCCTGGTTGGCAATTCACCAACGAAGTTGATCATCGCGGCATGACCGCGCGGCGAAGGGTCGCCGAGCGGCCAGGCAAGGATGGCTCGAAGGTGATTTTCGAACTGGCTCGTGTGAGCACCTTCGATCGTCCAATGGCCCGAGTTGTGCACCCGCGGGGCCATTTCGTTGGCCAGCAGACGGCCGTCCTGTTCGAAAAACTCAGTGGCCAGCACGCCGATGTAATCGAGAGCTTCCAGGATCGCGGCGACATGGCGGCGTCCGAGCGCTTCCACCTGGGGCGTGGCTCGCGGTGCCGGGGCCAGCGTCTTGCGCAGAATTCCACCGGCGTGATGATTTTCGACAAGCGGATACAACGCAACGTCCCCATCGCGACCGCGCGCGGCAACCAGTGATAATTCCCGCTCGAAATCGACGAATTGCTCGACTATCAGCGGCACACCACCTAATTCCCGCCATGCTGTCTCGGCATCCGTCGAACTCCGCAGAACCAGCTGTCCCTTGCCGTCATAGCCCATCCGACGGGTCTTCAGCACGGCCGGCAGCCCGATCCTTCGCACGGCCTCTTCGAGATCCTGTTGCGAATCGATCGATGCATAAGGCGGCACCGGTATTTCGAGCCGTTCAAACAATCTCTTTTCGTTCAAGCGATCCTGAGCGATGGAAAGGGCATCCGCCGACGGATAAATCGGCACGCGCGTGGCCACGTGGCGCACCGCTTCGACCGGCACGTTTTCGAACTCGAACGTGGCGACATCAATTCCGTCGGCGAATCGATCCAGCGCCGCAGTATCGCCATAATCAGCAACGATGAGATCGGCGATCTGCGAACAGCAGGCCCCCTCGGTCGGATCGAGAAAGCGCATCTCGATGCCCAGCGGCGCGCCCGCCAGGGCCAGCATGCGGCCGAGCTGTCCGCCGCCGAGCGCGCCGACGATCATGCCGGCGTCCTCGGGTCGGGGTTCTTTAAAACGACTTGGGTCTGATTGTTGCGATGGGACTGAAGCGCCTTGGCGATATTGGGGTGTTTGCCTGCGAGAATCGCGGCCGCGAACAAGGCCGCGTTGATGGCCCCGGGCTTGCCGATGGCCATGGTCGCCACGGGAATGCCCGCGGGCATCTGCACGATGGAAAGCAGCGAATCCACGCCGCGAAGCGCTTCCGAAAGCACGGGTACACCGATGACCGGCAGCGCTGTTTTCGACGCCGTCATGCCGGGCAGATGCGCCGCCCCGCCGGCCCCGGCGATGATGACTTCGATGCCCTTGTCTGCGGCGCCTTCGGCAAATTCGAAGAGCTGATCGGGCGTGCGATGGGCCGAGACCACGCGGACATCATGCGAAATGCCGAGTTGCTCGAGCATCTGGGCCGCGTGTTGCAGGGTTTCCCAGTCGCTGCGAGATCCCATGATGATGGCAACCAGCGGCTTCATGGGGACACTCTAATCCACATTGCTATGCAGTCAATCGATGCCGCGCTTGCGAAGTTGAGCCGCCAGCGACTCGGCCTTCTTGCTCTTCTGGCCGCCGGAGATTTCGTATTTGCCGTCCGAATTCTTGGTTAGCTTGGTCAGGCCCTTTTGGGCCAAGTTTCCGCTGGATAGAAACGGCGTCTGAGGCCGGCGCGGAAGCGACGGGACCCGCTTGATCGCGGCCCCGCACTGGGGACACGTCGTCAGCGGCTTGTCAGAGATGGACTGCATGACCTCAAACCGCTCGCGGCAGTGCTTGCAGCTCTTTTTAGGTGACTCGGATTCGTATTCGTAGGTTGGCATGATCGTATGGAAATCTTAGGTCGCACGCGGCGCGTTGTCGAAGGCCCGTCCGATCTCCGCGGCGATGGCCAATAACTCCCGCCGCTCACCATCCGTGAATGTGTACGCCGTCGGCTTGGCCACACCCAGCACGCCCACCACGCGGTCATTCACCAGCATCGGCACCGCAATGGATCCCTCCATGCCAGTCAGTTTCGCGCCTGGCTTTGCGTCGCCTGACGTGTCGGTCTGCAAATTGCATACTTCGACGCACTCGCGCCGCTCGGCCGCCAATCCTGCCATTCCCTTTCCAATTGGGATGCGATTCACGCGATCGAGAATGGCGTCGGGGATTCCGCGACGGACGAGCAGGTGAAGCAGGCCGCTGGCTTCATCCAGCTTATGAAGGGTGCCGACCAGGCATTTGAACTCGGCGACAATGAGATCGAGGGCTGACTGCCAGGCGGCATTGCGGTCATCAACCGATGCACCCGAACGGCTCAGCATTTCTCCGACTCTTGATGGCAGATCATTGGGCACGGTTCACTCACCTCAGCACTGCTCATAGAGCAGTGGCACACATCGTTCTCTACCATGGAAGAACACTACGAACTGCTACCAGGACGAGAGAGGAAACCGACGCTCGATTGAAACATCCGCTCGCCGGTTTG
>CAYXEY010000569.1:0-3908 GCA_964464105.1 uncultured Planctomycetaceae bacterium | reverse complement strand
GGACAAGCTGGATGCGGCGATTGCCGAGCTGGATGCGAATTACGCGGCACTCGGCATCGAGCGCGGGGTCAAGCGAATCGGGGCGATTGCGAAGCCTGCGGTGGTGAAGGCGTTTGAATCAAAATCGATCGCCGCGCCTTCGTTTGAGACGGCGATCGAAATGGCGGGCCTTTCGGGCGCAGTGGCCAAGGGCAAGTGCGCCACGCGGCGAGCCTACGGCGCTGCACTTGTGGCGCTGGGCCAGGCCGACGAGCGGATCGTGGCCCTTGACGGCGATGTAAGCAATTCGACATTCGCAGAAATGTTCGCCGGCAAATATCCGCAGCGGTTTTTCGAATGCAAGATCGCCGAGCAGAACATGATCTCGGCGGCGGCCGGCATGGCGGCAGCCGGGTTCATCCCGTTCGCCAGCAGCTTCGCCAAGTTTCTCGCCCGCGGCTACGACCAGATCGAGATGGCCCAGATCACGCGGGCCAACATCAAGCTGGTCGGCTCGCACAGCGGCATCTCGCTGGCGGCCGATGGTCCGAGCCAGATGAGCCTGCAGGACATGGCCTATTTCAACAGCGCGACGCGCGTTGACGATGGCCGCGGACATCCCGCCTGCGTGGTGCTGCAGCCGTCCGACGCGGTGTCGGCTTATCACTGCACCGTACTGCTGGCGAATCACGTGGGCATGGGTTACCTGCGGACGCACCGTCCGGAGGTGGCGTTGCTTTATCCGACAAATACAAGGTTTGAAATCGGGGGAAGTCATACGCTGATGAATGGTGACGCGCTTACCGTTGTCTCGTCCGGCTATATGGTGCATGTTTGCAAGGATGCCGTGGCGAAACTGGCGGCTGCCGGGCGAAATTGCACGTTGATCGATGCGTACAGTTTGCCGCTGAATTGTGCGCCAATCCTGGCGGCAGCAACGAAGTCAGGGAATCGCATACTCGTCGTAGAGGACAATTATGACGGCGGTCTTGCGGCGACGATTGCCGAGGCGGCGGCGCGGAGCGGTTCAGCGCGTGTGGAGTCGATGACGGTACGGCGGATTCCGAAGAGTGCGAAGTCGCCGGAGGATATTCTGGCGTATGTCGGGTTGTCGGTTGATGATATCGTAGCGCGAGCCGGGCAGATGGTGGCATAGTAGGATTGGCGAAGCCGCAGCCAATATCCAATCTAATCGCAGTCTGGATCGATGCGCTCGACGAAATCAGCGTCGACGTCCCAGCCCGGAAAGGTGTCCGGCGGGATTATGTTGTCGTCCTCGACGTATTCCATGCTGAATCGAAAATCAAAGGAAACATAAGATCCAAGAACCAGGTTGTTTCCAAAGCGAGACTGAACGTCCACGCCGTCGATAGTTTCGACGGTCTCCGCGACCAGCGCGGCCTTCAAGTCGCCCGATATTACGCCAACTCCCTGAGCCGAGTCCGCCGGTCGTACGAACTGAGAAAAGCTGATCTGCCCGGCTCCACGGCGATCCTGATCGCGGGCGTCGTCGAGCCCCCTGCGCAGGGAACAGACGAGACCCTGTTTCAGGTTTCCGATGTGAATGTCGGTCACTGTAAATGTCTGCTCATTGTCAACTCCGTCAATCATGAAAAAACGGGCTCATAATCCAGGGCGTTCTGGATGACTGGTTGTGCTTCCTCATTCGTGTCGAGTTTTGGCGGTTTGTCAATGTATCCGCCGTAGACAAATGCTCCCGCAAAAATGATGGCATTGCATCGATCTCTCCCAACGGTTTCCCGAAGGGCGGCCGGAACCTCCGGGAATCGCAGCCCCTGTGTGTTTCGAAAGAAAAGCTGCTGTGTGTCCGGGGCAAGCAACTCGAAGGCCGGAAACTGACTGCTTGGATCGGGCAGTCCGGAGAATTGGTCGACGTGAAGCGAATGACCCCGAGAGTCGGTTTCGCGAGAAAACAGGCCCGCGAGCTCGGGAAATGCGGCGAATTGATCGATCAGGCCATCGTCATCCTTGTCGTGAATGGCCACAAATTCATAGAATTCGATGAGTCTTGACGTGATGCGTTCGACCGGTTGGCCGATTTGGGTCTGGCGGAACAATTCACCGAGCCGTGGATACCTGTTATTGGTTGGTCGCACGAAGGAGGTTGCAAACGATTCTTCTCGATTCGAGATGTCAATGGTGGCGGTTGTGATGAGACCGGAAGCGTTACCGGCCCCCAGCGTAACCGTCATTGGGCCCATGTACTCGAACTCAATCTCGCGGGTACAGGCGTTGAGAGGAAATTGTCTCGGTGGAAGATCCAGGCGAATCAATGAATGGCCAACAAACTCAACCTGCTGTGCGGTCACCTTGTGTGAACCGTCCTGATTCAGGTTGTTTTCAAATTGCCAGGAAATCCGAACGCGCTCGCCTCTCGCGAAGCGGTTGCTGTTCATGGATATGACGAACTCGAGCGGCGCCGGCACAACAATAACCACGGGGCATCCCGACCCCATGGAGAAAATCAGAAGCAGGACCCCGAGCAAACACAGCCGAATGGGGCGGCGGAGGAGTGGGTTCTGGCGAGTCTCCCGTTTTCCGCATCGATATTGCTTACAGTCGGTATTTCCGGTTGCTTCAAGAATTGACATCGGCCCCTCATTCTTTTTCTCAGGAGCCGCTTGGCGGCACCTGATTTCTCGCCGGCGGTGTCACAAGCACGCGCATTGCGAATCGGATATTTGTTTGCGAAAATAACACCTAAAAGGTCGACAAATGTCAACGGGGGTTATCTTGTGTCGCGACATGGGTGTGTCCCGGTTCCGGGCGTTGATGTTGCCGACCATGGTCGGCCGGCAGAGTGACAGGATTTCTTGTCGCGCTCATCGCCCTGGATTCAGATCGAACACCCGTAAAGCGCGTTTTGGACACCGACGCCTATCAAGACCAACAGGCTGAGCGGAAAGTTCAAAATGAACCAGGCACCTCCAAATGGATTGAGTGTCATCAGGAGACTGATGGATTCCAAAGCGGCGTCGATATTGATGCATCCGATCATAAAGCACCTCGTGTTTCGTGAAGCCCGTTGCGAAGATGACTGACCCGAGTCAGCTCAGCCGCGCGGCTAATCGGCTTCAACATCGATACTCGGTGTGCGGTGATTTCTTTCGCGCGAGATACGAGAAAACGCAGTCCGAAAGTGCACCTTTGAGGCTTGCCGGCGAAGCGCCCAAACTTGGGCGGCTTCTTTTCGGACTTCGATTTGCAGGGCTGATAATTAGCGGACCGTTTGATGGCCAATGCGGTCTTCTTTCAGCACCGAGCGAGCTTTCATTACGCCCTTGTAAGGATTCAGCGGTGTCGGCCGTGTGATCTGCAGACTTGGGGCAGAGTTGCTAAAAGAGGCGCAACTGGGGATCGCTGTCAGCGCGATTCAACGCCTCGCTGGATTCAACTCGGCCGTCGCCGCGGATGTGACGGATTTCGATGCCGCTTGCTACGAGGGCCGGTTCGACGAGGCGATGGCGGTGGCAGTGTTGCGGATTTTCCTCGGCGCACATCATGGCGCAGCGGGCGTCCGGGAGCAGGGCGATCAGTTGGCGGATACCGTCGATGAAGAACGGGGCGGCGGCGATTCGGTCGTAATCGGGGGAACCGGTGTCGTCGTAGAGCGATTCGTCTTTGGGCATGCCACCGAGCTGATCGCCCATATAGATATATTGAATGCCTTCGCCTGTCACCAACTGCTCCAGTGCAGGACGATTGAACTGCGGACAGTAGCGCGAGTACGGCGCCGAGCGGACATCTACGAGTGTCTCAATGTGATGCTGCTTGAGCAAGCCGAGAAACTTCGCCGCATCGTGGTTGGAGTGGCCCACGGAATACAACAGCGATCGGGCTGGTGTGGTCATGGTGTGTTCGATGGGACGCCGGCGCGAACAATGGGCATCGGCCGGCGATTCTCATCC
>CAYXEY010000568.1:0-3912 GCA_964464105.1 uncultured Planctomycetaceae bacterium | reverse complement strand
CATCGGCGCGGGACCGCTACAATCGCCAGTTCCGCGCCGACCAGAAAACCAATCAGCAGGACGCAATCGGGCAGGAGCAGGACATGCAAGAGCCGTTCAAGCCGTCCGGCAATGCGTTGTGGCCGCAGTAATGCCCTGGGTTGATCCTCCCGCCGATCCTCTGACATTCCGTGCCCCCATGGGGCAGGACACGGGCGAAGTGCGCCCGCCGTCGCTCGGGGACGTGATGTCTTCGGCGTGGAGCCGCGAGAACCTCGTGGTCAACACGTGGCGGAAACTGCATGAGGAAAAATATCCGATCGATCCCGGCTACAATCCGCTGGACGATGAACGGGTGAAGGGCACGAAATACGAGACGCAACACCTCGGCAAGTTTTCCCGGTCCTACAGCGCCAGGGAAACCGAAAAGATCATTGCCGACATTGAGCGTGAGGAACGCGACACGGCCACTATCGACGCGGGCGGCGCTGCCGGGTTCGCGGCCTCGGTCATGGCCGGAATGACGGACCCGACCATCTTCATTCCCGGTGGCGCCATCTATCGCGGGGCCAAGGGCGGGATTTCGGTGCTGCGCACCATGGGATCGACCGCGCTTGCCGGTGGCGCACAGGTTGGCATTCAGGAAGCTATGTTGCAGAGTTCGCACCCGTTGCGGACCAAGGAAGAAAGCCTGATCAACATCGGGACCGGCGCGCTATTGGCGGGCCTCATCGGTGGCGGTGCCGCCAGGTTCATGTCGAAGGCCGAACAAGCGGCGTTGCGCGGGGCCATGGAGGAAAACCGCAGAATCCTCGGGCCATCGGCGGCGGGTGCTGCGGCGTCCGATCTGCGGACGGGCGAGCTTCGCCCCCTCATGCCGAACGTGATTTCGAGGGGCTACACCAGGGCCAGAGAGGCCGTTGCCAAGGTTCCCTATGTGGGCAAGGCGGCGGAAGCCGTCATGAAGCTGCCGGAACTGCTTACGACCAAGGGCAATCCGCTGATGCGGCTTCACACGTCCGAAAGTCAGGCGGCGCGGCGCGCCATCCTCGATCTGGCGGAAAGCCCGCTGGAAACGATGGACAACGAACTCGGCATCACGTCATCGAAGTTCGGTATTCCGCTGGAGAGCGACGTGAAACTGAGCGTCTATCAGGCGCAATCGGAACTGTACCAGGCATCGAACGACCTGTTCTCGGATTACCGCTTCAAGGGCCGGGCCATGTTGCCCGCCGCTCGGTCATACCTCGAAAAGCGCTTCGGCAAGTCAACCGATCTGACCTTCGATGACTTCATGGCGGAAGTCGATACAGCGCTCCGCAACAACGATCAGCATCCCATTCCGCAGGTGCAGCAGCTTGCCGCCAAGTTCCGCCGCTGGTTCGACACGGTGAAGGACCTGGCTCAGGCGCAAGGGATCGACATTGGCGACGATGTGCTGGGCGCTGACAGCTTCGCGCCCCGCGTCTATGACCGGCTGGCGCTGACCCGTGACAGGCCGGAATTTGTGACCCGATATGTGAATTGGCGGAAGCAGGATGAGGCCGCCAAGGCATCACTGCAGGATCAGTTGAAACTGGATTGGGAACGATACCAGGGCATATCCGACAAGACATCAGACAACGCCAACCGTCTCTATGAGCGCATTCAGGATTCGCTGATGCGGTGGAACGGCAAGACGGCGGCGGATGCGCGGAAGCTGCTGACGGTGGATAAGGCGAGGCCGGACGCCAACAAGGCGGTAACGCCGCAATTGGCTGAAACCTCCAAGGCCATCGAAAAGGCGGTGGAGAAGATCATCGCCCGCACCGGCAAGACGGAGCAGGAAATCGTCGCGGAAGCCGAACAGACCATCAATCAAATCCTGTCCACACCGGACGGACGCCTGCCCAAGGATGAACCGGGCACGGTGCGGGGCTTCTCGTCCCGTGACGACATGGGAGACTTGCGCGGCTCGCTCAACGCCCGCAAGCTACCGATGCCCGACAACGACCTGCTGCCGTTCCTCGTGCGCAATCCGCTCGACTACACCATGCGCTATCTGAGACAGGGCATGAGCGACCTGAACATGATTGCCCGGTTTGGCGACACGGAAGGGACGAACGTCCTCAAGGACATTGCCGACGAATACGATGCGATGATCCGTGCCGCGCCCGATGCCAAGCGCCGGGTTGCGCTGCAAAAGGCCAAGGAAGATGACATCCGGGATTTCGCGGCGATTCGTGACCGGCTCAAGGGAATTTATGGTTTCAGTCCCGATGCCTTCATGCAGTCGGCGGGCCGGGTGGCTACCGCCATCAAGGACCTGAACGTCGCCACGCTGGGCGGCGGGTTCGGTCTTGCGCAGTTTCCCGACTTCGCGGGCGTGGTGTTCCGGAACGGTTTCATGTCGGCGCTGAAAGACGGCTGGCGTCCGTTCTTCGGCAAGCTGACCCGCATCGGCGGCGAAGGCATGAAGGCTGCGGCGAAAGACTACCGGGCCTTTGGCCTGGGAGCGGAAACATTCCAGTCCACGCGGATGCTGGACGCCATGGACGCCCATGACATCTACCATCACAAGACGCCATTCGAGCGTACCTTGCGGCTCACGGGGCAAAGTGTCGTCACGTTGTCCGGCATGACCATTGCCACCGACGCGCAAAAGGTGATTGCCTCCACCGTGGCGGGCAACAATATCCTGCGAGCGGCCAAGGCGATTGGCGACGGCAGCGCATCGGGCAGGACGATAACGGCCATGGCGGCGGGCGGCATCGATGCCCCGATGGCGCAGCGCATCTGGACCGCGTTCGAGAAGGACGGCGGCAACGTGGTGGATGGCACCTATCTGCCGAACCTAGATGATTGGTCCGACAAGGAAGCCGCCCGGCGCTTCATGGCGGCGGTGATCCGCGACGTTGAAATTGCCGTGCTCACGCCAGGGCAGGAAAAGTCGCTGTTCCTGTCCAGTCCGATTATCTCGCTGTTCGGCCAGTTCAAGACATTCACGGCATCGGCCACTACCCGCATCCTGCTCGCCAACTTGCAGCGCCGGGACGCCGCAGCGCTGTCCGGTCTGGTAACTCAAGTGGCGCTCGGCATGATGAGTTATGCGGCCTACACGGCGGCGCGCGGCGGTGAATTGCACGAGCGGCCTCAGGACTGGATCAAGGAAGGCATTGACCGCTCAGGCGTCATCGGCTGGTTTGGCGACATTAACGCCATGACCGCCAAGGGCACGGGCGGGCAAGCCGATCTGTTCCGCCTGATCGGTGCCGACAAGCCGTTGAGCCGGTACGCGTCTCGCGGACTGGTGGGCAACCTTCTCGGCCCCGCCTACGGCAAGGCGGGCGACATTGCCGACATGACCTATGCGGCGAGTAACGGCCAATGGACCGAAAGCGACATGCGGAAACTAAGGCAGTTGATTCCGTTCCAGAACCTGTTCTATCTTCGGCAGCTGTTCGACGAAGTGGAGCGCAACACCAACAGCGCCTTTGGAATAGAGCCGCGTGAAGCCAATCGATAAGGACATGCTGAAAGAGGCGGGGGACGCGGTGAAGCGTTTCAACTCCAAGCCTCCCACATGGTTCTATTGGGTCGTCGGGCTCGTCATCATCGTCCTGATCCAGGCCCTTCGTTTCATCTGACGCCTGACGTTCGACGCTTCTCCTCCTCATTTTCAGGATGAAGACGATCCCCCATGACCTTCTACGAGTATATCCGGAAGCCAGATATCTCACGCGCAGTTGATGAGGACGATATGCCAAGCTTTGACCGCGACATTGGCGAGCATGGCGCTCGCCTCGACATGATCGAGAAGGACCTGAGTTCCATCAAGGTCGATGTGCGGGAAATCCGCGATGCCCTCGTGTCGGCCAAGGGCGGATGGAAAATGCTGATGACGGCTGGAGCCCTAGCCGGGGCTGTTGGCTCGTTTGTCATCACCAAGATACT
>CAYXEY010000567.1:0-3915 GCA_964464105.1 uncultured Planctomycetaceae bacterium | reverse complement strand
CGCCAGCGATCTTCTCGACGGGCATCGACTCGCCGGTGATACGCGTTTGATCGACGAATGAGTGACCGGCGATCACGGTGCCGTCCACGGGAATGCGGCCACCAGGATTGACCAGCACCGCATCGCCAATCGCCAGCGCCTCGGCATCGACCTGCGAGACGCTGCCCGCACGGCGCACGCTCACTGCACGTGGCAGGTACTCGAGCAGATCGTGGATGGCGCGTCGGCCGCGCGAAACGGTCAAGCCTTCCAGCACCTCGGCAATCAACACGAAGAGCGTGATCACGAGCGCGGTGAAGAATTCGGTGATTCCCGCCGCCGCGACGATGGCGATCGACATGGACAACTCCATCGTCATGCGCTTGGCGAGGAGGTTCTCGACAGCCTCTTTGAAGATAGGCCAGCCGCCGATCACTAAGCCCGCCACGCCGATGAGGCTGACGGTGGGCAGCGGTTCCCAGAGCCGAAACCACACGGCCGCCGCAGCGGCCGCCACCAGCGCGATGCGTGCTATGTCCCACCAGTCGATCGCGTGCTCGTGATCGTGGTGATCGTCGCCCGCAGGTGAGTGATCCTGAACGCCGTGATGTGGCGCTCCGCCCGGCACGGCCGCGCTAGCTGCGCGATCCAAGGCTTCGTCCGTTGGACGCGCAGAGGATGAGTGAACGTGCTGAAAACTCATGGGCGAACCGCCTGGTCATTTGAGATAGGTGCGGATCACTTCGATCAGCTCATCAGCACCTTGGCTGCGCTGCGCATGGCTGGTGAGCGCCCGGCTGGCAATATGGGTTTGAATGTGATCCTCGATCACTTCAGCCATCAATCCGTTCATCGCCCCGCGAACGGCAGCGATCTGGTGCAGAACTTCAGCGCAACCCTGTTCTGCCTCGAGGGCCCGTTCCAGTGCTTCCACCTGGCCGCGTATCCGGCGGACGCGGCCGAGCAGTTTTGCTTTCTCGCGGACGGTGTGACTCATGAGACTCGTGCCTAATACCCTAGGGGGGTATAGTAACAGGCGCCGGATGGTCAAGCGAGCTGTCGGGACACATTGGTTTCGGCATCGCCCCGCCCTCCCCGCTCGCATCGCCGAACATGTCCGCGTGCCGCGACTGATCCGTACCGTATGCCCCGTCTAACGTATTCAATGCGGTAAAGATTGGGCAGACGACGGGACCGGCTCCGCTGAGGCCGGTCCGAACGGTGCCGAAGAACCTAGTCGAGTCTCAGTTCAAGCCATGCATGATCGTGCGCGCCCCGGCGCTGAAACGCCCACGTTGCTGTCCATCGTCATACCGGTCCTTAACGAAGCCGAAAACGTGGAGGCCCTCGCCCGAGAGGTACGCGCTGCACTGAGGCAGCACGGCCCCTTCGAAGTCATCTTCGTGGACGATGCGAGCACGGACAGGACGGCCGAGAACATCCTCGCGCTTCGGCAGAGTGAGGCGCCTGAGATCCGCCTGCTACGGCACCCAGTACGATGTGGACAGAGCATCGCCGTTTGGAACGGCGTGAAAGCAGCGCGCGCGGAGTGGATCGTCACGTTGGATGGGGACGGTCAGAACGATCCCGCGGACATTCCAAAGCTGCTGAAGGCGCGTGATGAAGGCAGGAGCGACTTGCGCCTGATCATGGGCAACCGCAAGGCGCGGCAAGACAGCTGGAGTCGCCGACTTTCATCGCGTGTCGCGTATGGCGTACGCAATTCATTCCTGCACGACGAGACGCCCGACACCGGGTGCGGCATCAAGCTGTTTCATCGCGACACCTTTCTTTCGCTTCCCGTCTTCGATCACATGCATCGATTTCTGCCGGCGCTCTTTCAAAGAGCGGGAACTCACGTAATGTCCGTGGGCGTTCATCACCGGCCACGTCTTCGGGGACATTCCAAGTACGGTGTTTGGAACCGACTTTGGGTGGGGATCGTCGACCTGTTCGGTGTGCGCTGGCTGATCCGACGGGCTCCTGTGCGGGTAGAAGTCGAGGAAATATGAGCGTTCCCGCGCAATGGATGGACGAATGGATCCGCCCTGGCGCGGCCACATCGCAAGACGTCCTCCGCGATGTGGCGTGGCTCTCATTGATGGCAGTCGTTCTGATCGCCACAGGTGTCGGACTACGCGATCCATGGCCCGCGGATGAACCGCGCTTTGTGCTGATAGCAAGAGACATGGTGCTGACCGGCGAATGGCTGGTGCCTACCGTCGGAGGCGACATCTACGCTGACAAGCCGCCGCTCTTCTTTTGGTTGGTAGCCCTTGCCTACCAAATCACGGGATCGCTCCGCGGGGCATTTCTTTTGCCCTCCCTCTTCAGCGCACTCGGCGCCGTCTACTTGGTGTATGACTTGGCACGACGGCTGTGGAATCGAGAAGCCGGCTTCCTCGCTGGCGCGCTGCTGCTGCTGACAGTGCAGTTCGTCTGGCAGGCCCGGCAGGCACAAATCGATGCGACGCTCTGTTTCTTGACGACGCTCAGTCTGTACGGCCTGCTGCGCCACGTTCTGCGAGGTCCAGCCTGGTCCTGGTACGGCGTTGGATGGGCAGCTGCAGGCTTTGGTGTGATTACCAAGGGCGTCGGGTTCCTGCCGCTCTTGGTGTTCATTCCGTTCGCGGCGTTGCGGGCGCGCGGGTGGCTCGCACCGGTGGCGATCGGTTCCAGAATGAAATGGCTCTTGGGTCCGCTCGCCTTCCTGGCAGCGATTGGGGTGTGGCTTGTACCAGTCCTGCTTGCAGCTCAGGCAGACCCCGCGTTGGCGGCGTATCGCGATGAAATCCTGTTCAGGCAGACCATCGATCGATATGCCTCTGCGTGGCACCACCACAAGCCATTCTGGTACTTCTTCGTGAATGTCGTTCCGCTGTTGTGGCTGCCGATCACGGCCCTCTTGCCCTGGCTGATCCCCCAATGGCGTCAAGCGTTGCGCGATCGGAATTCCGAGATCGCGCTTCTCCTGTCATGGGTCGCCATCGTGCTCCTCTTCTTCAGCTTCAGCGGCGGCAAGCGAGGCGTCTACATACTGCCGGCAGTTCCGGCTGTCGTACTCGCGTGTGCGCCGTTCCTGGGCGAGCTGCTCAAGAAACGATCGGTTCAGCGCGCATTCTTCTGGATCGCGGGCGCGATCACCACGTTGTGTGCGCTCGCGGCAGTGTACTTGCTGCTTCGCCACGACAAGCGTCTGGAGGTCCTGCAGACCTATGACGTGGACCCGCTCGGCCCCCTGAGCGCGATGGCTGCGATCAACATAGCCGTGTGCGCCGTCGCTCGCGTGCGCGCCGGCGTCCTGGCGTATGCGGGCGTGCTCACCTCGGTCCTGCTGGTCGTAAGTTTCTGGGTGAACCCAAGCATGGACTCGAACCGCTCCGGGGCTGCATTCGTCGCCCGCATCGAACAGGCGGCCGATCCCGACGCGGAACTGGGCCTCGTCGCCTTCAAGGAGCAGTACCTCTTGCACATGGAGAGACCGATCGTGCACTTCGGGCATGCTCGCTGGCGTGAGGCCGAGCAAGAGGCCTTCGATGCGGCCAAGTGGCTCAGCGCGAAACCTGGGAGGCAACTCGTCGTCGGAGAGTTCGCGCGAGCATTGTGCTTCGCAAACGCGAAACAGAGCGCCCTCGGGCGGGCTAATGACATCGACTGGTTCATCGTGCAAGGCACAGCGGAAGACGATTGCGTCCGTCGGGGACATTCGGATCGGGCGTACACGTACGTGCCGCCGACCCAACAAAGCTCGGATCGACGCCTTACTCGCCGAGATTGACCCGGAGGGTCTGGTCCGCCTGCGTGTCGCACGCATGACAGACGCTTCGCAAACCGCCACGCGTGCCACTCCGCGTCAACGTGGTTTCAGTGCCTACCGTGGGCTCGGCGCCCTTCTTGATGAAGCTTCCCGTCCGTTCAAACTTCCTCGTCTGAATG
>CAYXEY010000566.1:0-3932 GCA_964464105.1 uncultured Planctomycetaceae bacterium | reverse complement strand
ATCATGGCGCCGAAGCCGCCGATCGAGCACGGCTAAGGGGCCTGGCTGGTCAGGAAATACGCACTGAGCGTGCTCCCCTCGGTCGGAAGCCTGCGCGCCCTGCGTGCCTTCGCGCAGGGCGCGCAGGCCGGGGAGCCGTTCATCGGCTTCGGCGATCCCCAGCTGGAAGGGGAAGCAGCCGGGCAGGCGCGCGGCCGCAGGATACCGGCAGGACTCGTTTCCCGCGGCGCGCTGGCCGACCCGAAGGAAGTGCGCCGCATGGACCCGCTGCCCAACACCGCCGACGAGATCAGGCGCATCGCCGCCAGCCTGAAGGCGCCCGCGAGCGCGGTCCATCTGCGCGCGCAGGCCACCGAAAGCCGGGTGAAGCAGTCCGACCTCTCCCGCGTGCGCGTGCTCGCCTTCGCCACGCACGGGCTGATGGCCGGCGAGTTCCAGGGCATGGCCGAGCCGGCACTGGTGCTCACCCCGCCGGCGCAGGCGAGCGCGCTCGACGACGGGCTGCTCACGGCGAGCGAGATCTCGCAACTGAAGCTCAACGCCGACTGGGTGGTGCTGGCCGCCTGCAACTCGGCCGCCGCCGACGGCAAGCCCGGCGCCGAAGGCTTCTCCGGGCTGTCGCGCGCCTTCTTCTACGCCGGCGCACGCAGTCTGATGGTGACGCACTGGTATGTCGAGACGCAATCCGCGGCGGCGCTCTCGACGGGCGTTTTCGCGCAGCAGGCGAAGGGCGGAACCAAGGCCGAGGCGCTGCGCCAGTCGATCCTCGGCCTGATGGGACGCAAGGACATTCCCCACGCCGACCACCCGGCCCTATGGGCCCCCTTCGTCGTCGTCGGCGAGGGAGGAAAACGGTAACGTCAATAGGAGAAATGCATGAACAGGGCGGCAGGATTGGCAGTTGGGTGTTCGCCCCATGAGGGCCGCTGGCAGCTACTGCGGGTAAAAGCCGAACTGTCTCAATTGGACAAAACGTTCCTCGAAATCGCTTCCCCAATCGGCAAGAACTTCGTCAACATTGAATCCGTGACCCTGCATGACTGGCCAAACATTTCCAACATTCGAGAGGGACAGCGCTGAATTACGGTAACCACTTATCCCACTCGACCGCCTACGTACACCGATTGATTCCACGCTGAAAGCATACATTCAGAGGACGCTAAACTGACCAAGTCTGAGATGTCCGCAAAGGGAGTTCTCAGTGGTCGGACTGCCCAAGAGTCTGCTGCAATCAGATTCCTGCCGCTGAACCTCTGAAAACGCGACCGGCAGCAATGGGCACCGAGCACTCAGTGACGACCGACCGCTTCCGGGAAGCGGAATTCCACTGGCGGCTTTCCGGCAATGAATCTTGGAAGGCGACAGTCGCATCGGTGCCCACTGCTGCCGTAGCCAGTTTGGAAAGCGGTCACTCAGAACGTGCTAGCTCAGGGACGCTGCGCGACTTTATCGCGCAGCGTCCCTGGAGTAATGCGGTTAGGCCGCAGTTTCGTCGCGAGCATTCTTGGTAGCCAGCAGATAAACCGCCAGAGCCCCGGCGAGATTGACTGCCAACTCGGCATGCCTCGGTGCGGGCTTCACTCCAGCCTTGCCCTTTCCGTGGGAGTCACTGAGGCGGTTGCGTAGGGCTCCTAGCCCTTCGACTACGGCGGTGCAGCCGCCCAAGATTTGCTTGAAGACTGCTTCGGTATGCTGAGAGGGTGCAAGTTTCAGGTGCTCAGCGGTCTGCTTGTACAACTTCGTGATGTCCGGGCTTTCCTCGTATGGCACCATCGCTTCCTCCAAGATGTGCTTGCAGACGGATTCAAGAAGCGTTCTTGCGATTGTGATCGCACCTTCCGGATCTGACGCGCGACGGTCTAGCGCTTTGGACCACGCGGCCTGAACATGGGCAGCATCGAACTTCTCAATCGAAGCGGAAACGACCAAGTCAGATGGTGCGGTTCCGCCCTTCTCAAGAAGATCGAGCATCGGCGCGAACTCGGCCCACAGATACTTTCTTCGCTCGGCGTAGGTGCCGTACTTGTTCTTGATGAACTGCCAGAACTGACCAAGGCTTCTGCTCGTGTGAATGAAGCGCGGAGTGACGGCTTCAATCGAAGGCTCCGCGAGTACCACTTGCCGGAGACGCACGTACTCGGCCTCGTCTTCGGCCCCTCCGGTAGCGTGACTCACCACTAGGTTCTGCAGCGACTCGACTTCTTCGAATAGTGGATGGCGATGAGGCATTTCTCTGCGGCCTAACGACGCTGTAGAAGAAGTGTATTCATAGCCGCATTTTGCTATGTACCGATGTTCCCCAATTCATGTAGAGCATTGGATGCTCGCCGAGGTCACTGAAATCAAAATCTCTGGCGGCAAGCGTATAGAAGCCATCTTGTACCAGGCTGTAATAGAAATCCGATAGCGGAGCGAGTGTTGTGATTGTGACTGGTGTTTCTCCGGCTTCCAGCCAGACATTGGCTCCGAGAGGGACTTCGTCAGTGATTTGGTCGTGGTCGTGAACTCTGAGTATGTAGATGCTGCCGGCCGGATCGTAGCGTGAGTAGCCATCAAAGAAATGTCTTGAAACCGTGTCAAGGCGTACGCCGGAGCGGTAGGCGATAGCCATTTGCAATATGCCGCCCCATTCTTCTCTGTTTGGGAATGCCTCGGTTTGCAGTTTGGCAACTATCCCGGCGTTCTTTCGAATCTTCAGTATTTCTTTCTTGACCAGAGTGAGCTTGACCTCAATTGTTGCGACTACGGAATGCAACATCGTTAGGACAGAGCCGTCTTCGTTTTCGGCGAGCAGCGGGTACCGTGAATCAATAATCATCACATCGAGCTCAGGAGAAAGCATTCCTGAGGGTGTGACGAAATGGCCTGTGACGGCCCGAAAGGAAATGGGGAGATAACGATTCAGAAAGGAGCAAATCGTTGCTTCGCCATTCCTGCCAAGAATCTGTGAGTTGCTTGATGACTGATACGCTTTGTCGACGGCTGCGAGCGCGCTTGATTCTTCAAGCGCAAAGATCGGATTGATGTGGCCGTGGTGTTGTCGCTGAAATCCAGTCATAGCGTAGTTTCTAGGCACGCCCAACGCTTGAGTTAAGCGGTGGCGTAGCCGTCCGCCTTGAACGAATTGTTAGCAATCACTGCGATGCGATTTAACGCTTCTACTTGTCGAGGAAGATCGAGCCCAGCCCCACTTTATTCTTAAATTGCCAGGCGAGCTGCATGCCGAGGCCTTGCGAGTCTGGGTAGATGTGCCAATGATCGATGCCGTACTTGAAGAGCCGGCGACGATAGTCTTTAACCGCTGATACTTTGATGATAAAGCTCTTAAGTCCTTTGGGGTTGAAGATCTTGGTCGGCTCTGGATGGATGGTGAAAATTCCGCGTTGCGCCCGAATCCGGTCGAAGGCAAGCGGTGCGGTGAATCTGCCCTCCTTCTTGTTCGCGAACGGGCTAGTGTTACGGTGGTCCACCTCGTGGAGGTAACGAGAGTACTTGACAGCGTATAGGACGCGATCAGTGTCGCTGTCTGCCTCGAGTGCAAAGTACAAGGCGGCGAGCGGACTAACTGACCAGTCAAGCAAGCGAGAAGGAACGCCGATGTGTTGCGCGTAGGCCAGCCAATCCCAATCGTCAAAGCGATAGTCACTGATAAGCGCTACCGCTCTATTTTTGAACTCCTCAAACAAGCGCTGCTCTTGGGCCAGCTTGTACTGGCCATAATCAGCTTCCCGACCAATGCTGGGTATTAGGTAGTGCTTGGGAGATGTAACGCCTCGAAAGATCCAGCCGGTATCACGCATTGATTCAAGCTTACCGTGCAGATCCGTCCAGCTTTTAATCTCAGTATGCGATGAGTCGATCGTAGCCTTCGTCGCGTCTTTCCCCGATGCTTTCTTTACGGCCACCACGAACTCCCCTGTGATTGCTAACAG
>CAYXEY010000565.1:0-3951 GCA_964464105.1 uncultured Planctomycetaceae bacterium | reverse complement strand
TGACGCAGGGCGTGGCGGTGGCGACCGGGCTGCAGGACTCGTTTGACTGGGGCGGCGTGGCCCTTGCGGCGGTGTCCGGGCCGGTGGCCGACTACGTCGGCGATCAGGTCGGCGACTACCTGGCCGGACACGACGTGAGCGGGATCGCCGCCAACGTCATCCGAAGCACGGCGCAGGGGCTGACCTCGGCGGCCGTACAGGCGGCCATTCGGGGCAAGGTTGACACCGCCCAGGTGCTGGCCGATGTGTTCATGAACCTCGTCGGCAACGACATGGTCGACAAGCTCAGCGCGCCCGATCCCCTCGCCGAGGTGGTCGTCACGGCCAAGCCCTGGGTGTCGCGCTACGGGGGCAGCGGGTCGGATGCCAGCAACTGGGACCAGCAGATGCAGGATCTCGGCAACCAGCTCCACAAGGAGGTCGAGCAGTCGCTGACCGCAAACCCCATCTCCATCCCCGATCTGATGCTACCCGACATCGGGCCGATCACGGTCACGGCGCAAGCGGGCGAGTCGATTTCCACCCTGCTGGGCACCTCAAGCCCGCGGGCCATCGAGGCGTTCATGCGCGCCAATGGCCTGTCGGATTCGACGATCATCGCCGGCAAGAACTACCGGTTGCCCGGGCAGGCGGACTACGACGCAGCCACCGGGGCGCTCGGTCAAGCCGTACTCAATGCCGACAACGCCCGTCTTGCGCTGCGTGATGAGCAGCGGCAGGTGGCGGCAATGGTCGACGCCGCTCGCAATGCGCCGGATTCCTTCTTCGGCACCCTGTCACTAGCCCAGCTCTCCGGCGTGTCAATGGAGGACGTTGTGGCCTCACGATTTGGGCTCCAGGCTGCGCCCGGAACTGAAGCGTCGCGTACTGGCGCTACAGGACGCTGGCGCATCGGTGCATCAGGAACTTGGGACGAACCCACTTCAACCTACGACAAGGCAAGTTTTGGTATTCATTCGGGTCTCGGAGCGGCAGGGATGGTGCCCGTACTAGGCTTCGTACCCGATGCCGCTGATCTTCTGTACACGGCGGGAGAGAATGTATTCGGCAAATCCTCCAAGCTCGATCTTGGATTGGCGACCGCGGCACTGGGTGCAAACTTCATCCCGGTGCTCGATCAGGCTGCTGATGCGGCAAAGATGACGGCGCGAATTTCGGAACGCGCCGGTCCAGTTGCTGCAATGGAACGCCGACTCCAAAGACTTGGCTATGATGAAAGAAACGCTCACCGGATAACTTCGAGCATCCAGAATGGTGAGAAAGTTGTTGTGGTAGGCGAGAATATGGACCGTGTTAACGCCGTCGCAAGAATGGTGGAGAACGCGGGCGGGGAAGCGGTAATCTACAATCCAAGAGCATTCAATGGGGTCAGCCGGAACTCGCTTGAGGCCGATAGGAGTTGGCTGCGATATTGGGCGCTAGGGAATCGAGCGCCTGTGATCGATATCGGTCGGCAGGCGACGCCGCGTATGTTTGGTCCAAGCCCATTTTATGGGCTTGAAAACCGCTCACTAAATGCTTGGGGCATCTACACGCCGTTTAGGTAATGGAACTAGCAGTGACAATCACCAACCAGGAATTCAGTGACGCTGCCTCATTTGAAAAGCAGGTGCGAACAGCATTTGACTTCTTGGAGTCCGATTCCGGAATGGCGTTTGCCGGCGCAAAAGAACTCTGTGGCGATCCTCGAGATAGTGGTATCGTTGCTCGCTACAAGTCTGAAGGGATCAAAATTGATATTGGCTGGAATAAGACGGATCTGTCTCTAATGGTCCTTATACACCTCAATAGGGAGTCGCTACCCAGACGAGCTAGGCACGTCTACTTGGAATCCTTCGTCGAATACCTAACAGGCGGCGCCGAGACTGCCATTGTGCCGCAGGTTTACTATGGTATGAGCGACGAAAGCTTGCTTAATCTGATGAGGCGACGGAAGGAGTTATTTGCCAGCAATGAGTTTTCACAACTGCTGACCCTGCTTTCCAGCAAACTCCACAAGCACATTGAAGGGATCCGTAACGCATCGGACGATGTCGTCGGTGGATATCATCAGTGGATGGAGGCAATGGGCGGACGTTAGGTCAACATCAAGAGCGAGCCGAACGCCGGCCTGCGGCGTAGTTACAGCGTGCCGCCTTGGCGAACGATTTCGGCCACGCGGCGCAAATCCCTCCTTGAAGATAGTTTCCGGCGGCCGCCCGTCCCCTCGATACAATGTAAGCGTGTGGGCAAGGCCGCATTCCCAAGCGGGTACTGACGTGTAGATGATGCTTCGGCGGACGAGTGTACGTGTCCGCTTGAGGTATAGATGGACACATCCACTGTTATGCCGCGCGTCGATTCTCTGGGCCGACGAGTCGCTTCGCGGCAGCACCGTTCGCTGGAGGAGAAGCTGCGGATCATCGCCGAGGCTCGCTCGGCAGGGTCGGTGGCCGCAGTCGCACGCAAGCACG
Source organism: uncultured Planctomycetaceae bacterium (assembly GCA_964464105.1). GTDB lineage: Bacteria > Planctomycetota > Phycisphaerae > UBA1845 > UTPLA1 > CAYXEY01. Next base: position 1,498 of record CAYXEY010000565.1, on the reverse strand, counting down.
GGATCAACGCCAACCTGATCTTTGCCTGGATGCGACACGAGGAGCAAGGGTTGCTCCGCGCCCGCACGCGGCGTTCACCGGCCCGATTGCTGGCGGTCACGGTGCGGCCCGAGCCTGCAAGCGCGCCTGAGCCTGAGGTGGCACCCGCCGATGCGGGGCGCCTGGAGGTCGCGCTGAGCGATGGCGTCAGCCTGCGCATCGTCGGGGGCCCGCAAAAGACCTCAACCCCCACAACTCGTTGCGGCCGATCCGGCCCGCGACTTTTGTCTTGCCGTATCTGATCGCAGGGCTCCCGCACAGATCACAGCTCCAGCTATTTGGGTTTCGAGTAATCGACCTTCATGTCGCCAAAGTGCTTTTTCACGACCGTCGGCCGGCGCTCGGAGATGTCCTCGTCCGGGTTGATTTCGTCAGGATAGGACAGGTCGATTTTGAACTTTCCGCCCTCGATGACGTAGGACATCGCCCGCCACTCTCGATTGCCGGGCTGCTCCTTCCATCGCTCCCAGAAAGAATAGATGAGTTCCTGCATTGGCTTCGGGCTAAAGCGGAATCGTACAACACCGGCTTGGTTCACATAGAATACATCCGCGGAGATCACCCCGTCCTCGACCTCGGCATAGACCAGCAGCTTGCCAGCTAGACCTTCAGCAAGACCGAGCGCCGCCCGCCCAATCTCAGGATACAACTGTTCTATCGTCGAACTCATGCTCGCCTCGTCAGCCGCCAGGGCGGTTCAGGAACGTCTTCTGGTAGGGAACGCCGTCGATCGTATAGGTGACGTCCAGCGAGCCGGGTCGCAATGAGCTTCCCGTATAGCTAGGATTGATGCTGACGTTCACTGAAGAGCCATTGTCCAAGGCGCGCTGCCAGCTGTTTTCCAAGGATTTGTAGGCTCCTCGATTGAAGTTCCTATCCGGGGCGAAATGGTTGAAATCGTCCAGTGGGCCATCAAACCTACGTCCGATGAAGTGACCGCCTTCGTCAGTTACTAGCCGATCCGCTCCACCAGCTTGAAGTTGCGCCAGGGAATTGCGTCCCTGCGCCGAATTGCTGACGAGATCGCCCTCAATGCTCGTCGTCCGACCCAGGCCATCAAGCGTGTACGTGTAGCCGTTTCGGACCTCTGTCGTGAAAAGCGGTGCGCTCTCTGCGGCGACGCCTTCCGCGACCCCGCCGAGTCTTGCGAGACCGACCATGCCGGCCTTGGCGAGACCTGCGACCCCGGAAGCCATGGCAAAGACATCAACAGCGAACCCACCACCGGCCTGCGCGGCGCTGCTGTACTGCGGGCGCAGCATATCGAGCTGTTGCCGGCGCTGCGCATCGACGACGTCCGCATAGTGGGTGCCCATTGCGGCGTCAGTGATTTGTAATGCCAGACGATTGGATCCCCCGGGCCCGAAGTTGGAGAGGGCGTCTGCCGTATCGACAACCATACGGACGGCACCCTTCAGGACCCCGATATCGCCCTGCAAGGGACTCTCGACCGCGGCCA
>CAYXEY010000564.1:784-3952 GCA_964464105.1 uncultured Planctomycetaceae bacterium | reverse complement strand
ACAGCGCCGATCCGGGTCATCCTTCAACTCAAGAACAAAGGCCCGTTCACCATCACCTTTGGCGAGGGCTTCATGGTTCGTCCGCTCGCCGCGATTTCGGCCAAGGTGGGGGAGGCCGAGCCGGCGATCTTCGGCAGCTATCTGCAAGTCATGCTGAACGAGCGGCCAGTGCTGGCGGCCGGCGAGTCGTTTGAGAAAACGACAACCATCGACATCGGGCCCATTCGCGACTATCTGACGCAGACCATCGGCCGCGAGCAGGCCATTGAGCTTACCGCGATGCTCGATCCCATCTATGTGGACGATCATCTGGTCGCGGGGCCGGGCACGATTACCGCCGCTCCGATCATGACCCGCCGACCGGGCCTCGATATTTCTCCAGCAGGTATCTCCGCCATCATCAGCCGCGCAGGCAGTACGGATGCCGGCGTGCGGGCGGCGACGGCCGACGCGGTCGGCGCGATCCTCGCCACGGCAGGCGGTAAGTTCGGCGGCATACCGGCAGGCGTTGACACCACCGCATTGCGGACCACGCTCGCAACACTGTTGGGCGACCGCGACATGCTGGTGAAGGCTCACGCCCTCGTCGCGGCCAGCGGTTCTCCGCTCGATGACGCCACGACCGTCGCCGCAGCGCCTGCGATCCAGGATGGCCGAACCGTCATCCGCCTGCTGGCCGTGCGGCTCTTCGCCGAACGACAGGGCGGCAAGTTCAACAAGGCCCTCGACGCGCTGGCCACCAGCGATGCCGATCGATCGGTTCGCATGATGGCGCGAAGCTATTTGTCGGATTCGCAGACGGCGGCCGGCGCAATGGGCGAATAGCAATTAGATTATCATGTTCACCGGAGTCACTCGCATGAGCGAATCAGGTGAATGTCTGCGCTGCAATGTCAGGCTGCCCGCCCTGGCTGCGTTTTGCCATCGCTGTGGCTTCGTCGTTGAGCGCAAACCGCAGGTCTCGGTGCCGAATGAACTTCGCACGCTCGCCGACCGGCATCGCCGGTTGATGCGCGCCTTCGTCGCATTCTTCGCTGCACAGATTCTGGTAGCACTTCAACTCGGTCAATTCGTCCCCGCTGCCGCGATTGTGGCGGGCGTGTTTTGGTTCATTCTCGTCATCGTGCTTATGGCTTCTGTGCTCAGTCTGGCGACTGCCTTGCACTTCGGGGTTCTCGCATCGTTGCTGCTGACGATCTTCAGTCTCGTCCCCATCGTCAATTTGCTGATCGCGTTATGGCTGGCTCGACGTGCCGCGGCTGAATTACGCCTCGCGGGAATTCGCGTCGGCTTTTTCGGCGCCGAAAAGAGCGCGCTGGATGTGATCGCTTACGAACATCGCTGTCGATCCTGCGGCTACGACCTGCGCGGTCTGACCAGCCTCAAATGCCCGGAATGCGGCGCTGCCTTCGCTGCGCCGTTGACGCCTGCCCCGACATGATTCATGCGAGATTCTCGACGCCTGATTCACTCGCGTCAGGAACCGCCAGCCCGTAGAATGTCGATCGCCGAGGCGTGCAGTGTTCTCCAGCGACCGTGCTTGCGTCTCGGATAGCCTCTCGTTTCGCCGAACAAGGAGCGACATCATGGGAATTCTCGACGGCAAGGTCAGCCTTGTGACAGGTGCTTCCCGCGGAATCGGACGGGCCATCGCCATCGCATTGGCGGAGGCCGGCAGTGACGTAGCCCTTAATTATTCGAAGAATCGCGATCCTGCCGAGGCCACCGCTGAAGTGATCCGCAAAATGGGCCGCAAGGCGCTGACCTTTCAGGCCAACGTATCGGTTCCGGAAGAAAACGACATCATGGTCGCTCAGATCCTGAAGGAATTCGGCCCGGTGCAGATCGTGGTGAACAACGCCGGGATCACCCGCGATCGCTCGTTCGTCAAGATGGATCGCACCATGTGGCACGACGTGCTGAATGTGAACCTGACCGGCCCGGCCATGATCATTCACCGGCTGGTCAAGCCCATGACCGAAGCGGGCTGGGGCCGGATCATCAACATTACCAGCATCGTCGGTCAGATCGGCAATTTCGGTCAGGCCAACTATGCCGCGGCCAAGGGCGGTTTGATCTCGCTCACCAAAACGCTGGCCCGCGAGTTCGCCCGCAAGAACATCACCGTGAATGCGGTGGCTCCCGGTTTCATCGAGACGGATATGACCGCCGAGGTGCCCGAAGCGGCGCTCGTCGCGGTAAAGCAGTCGACGCCCATGGGGCGACTGGGTAAGCCGGAGGAGGTCGCCGCGGCGGTGTTGTTCCTGGCGTCACCTGCTGCGTCGTTCATCACCGGAACCGTGATCGACGTCAACGGCGGCATGGCGATGTAACTTTTTTCTTTGGGAGGCATCCCAATGAGTGAGGGGCTCGGCGCAAACAACGATTCGTTAGGTCAACGATTCGTTTTCTCGTGCCGGTTCCTCGCGAGCCGCAACGATGCCACCACAATCTGCCGTGATTTCCATGTTAGAGCCCACCCAATCCTCAGACTCATCAGCAGGTGAAGACGCACCGGCGTTGCAACTGGTCTGCTCAGAGGTCTGGGGCGGCAATCGTCCGATCCATGCGCCTGTCGAGCTGCCGGGCATGCGCGGCGTACTTTACTCGCATCCCTGCGACGGGGGGCGAGGCGGCGACGTGCATTACCTTTCGGTTTGCGGTTCGGGCGTGATGGCCCGGGCCTGTCTCGCCGACGTGGTCGGTCATGGCGAAACGGTCGCGCGGGTGAGCGAAGAGATTCATGCGCATCTGCGAAGGTGCATGGATCAGGCTGATCAATGCAAGGTGCTTTCAAAACTCAATGAGATTCTCGAGGCCCGCGGCCTCGTCGCGATGACCACTGCCGCCGCAGTGACCTATTACCCGCCGTTCAAGCGGCTGTCAGTCAGCTATGCCGGACATCCGCCGGGATGGTTCTTCAGCAAGGCCGAGGGCCGCTGGCAGCGACTTGAATTGGACGATCCGCCCACGGCGCAGACGAACCTGCCGCTGGCCGTCTCATCCAATGTGCAGTTCACACGCAAGCGGCTCAAGGGATTACCCGGGGACAAGCTGCTGCTCATCACCGACGGCGTGCTCGAAGCGGTCAGCCCGATGGATGGCGAGATGTTCGAGGCCGAGGGCGTCGAAGACGTGCTGGAGAAGCACGGGCGCGGATCGTGCAAC
>CAYXEY010000564.1:455-774 GCA_964464105.1 uncultured Planctomycetaceae bacterium | reverse complement strand
GAGCCGCCCGAGTTCCTGGACCACGGTCTCGACGCCGAGCCGCGCCTGGCCCGGATCTGCGGCATCGAACGGCAGGATCAGCGCCTGGCGCGAGCCCCGGCCAAGGGTCTTCTCGATGCGCTGGCTACGCATACCGGACGACCCGTACCCACGCACGACGACGTGACATTCCTCGTGGTCGAAATCGTGCCCGGTCCGCGTGGATCGCATTTCTGGCTGGCGATCAAGAATCGCATTCTTCGCCCGCGCGGCTCCGCGACGAAGGGAATTTACGCCACACCGGCAGCCCCTTGATTGCCGCCGCCCGCCGAGATTCCGC
>CAYXEY010000564.1:0-445 GCA_964464105.1 uncultured Planctomycetaceae bacterium | reverse complement strand
ATCGCCGCGCCGCGCGGACGGGGCGGGTGTCTGGCAGTGATTCTGGGCCTGGTGGGACTTGGCGGAGGAGGCGCGTGGTGGGCCGACCGCAACATGGTGCCAACGCCCATCGCCGGGCCGATGGTGCAGATGCCCGAGGCCGGCAGGATTACGATCGTCTGGGAATGGGAGCCGCAGGGTGCGTCATACCTTCGATGGACCGACGGCGCCCGCTCGGACCTGGTACCAGCCACCGAGTACGGCGATCGATTCGAGGCAACGATCACAAACGTCGACGTCGGTGCGACCGTGCAATACTCGCTGGCCTATGGCGGATTGTTTGGAATTGTCCGCGATCAGGGGCCGGCCCATACCGTGCGCATGCCGCCACAGCGCAACGCGGGCTTTCGATTTCTCTCTTTCGGCGACAGCGGCAGCGGCGGTAATGGGCAATATGACCTGGCCG
>CAYXEY010000563.1:0-3955 GCA_964464105.1 uncultured Planctomycetaceae bacterium | reverse complement strand
ATTGTAGGCACGCATAAATAATGAGGGAGAATCAGCAAATGGACAGACCAATTCCAATGGATTCACATAATTGTGTCGCGCGCGTTGACGCGATTTTGCGAGAAATCAACTATCCTCGGCTGGAGGGCTACGGCGCGGACTACTTCAGCAACGCTATTCGTTCACTCCTTCTAGAAGTGTTGGTCGCGCAAGACCCGCAAACTTGGGAGGACCTGCGCGGTCTCGTGATTGGCAAACTCCAGGATTCCAAGGGTCTTTCCAATGGTTGCATGGACCTCATAGCTGCAATCGGCCCAAGTCGCCGAGGACAGCTTCCAGGGTAAGGCATTCAAGTCTGCGCCCATTGTCAAAACGCCACCGATTCCGGGACTCCCGGTTCCACCATTCGATTGGGCCCGAAGTCCCAATGAATAATGTCAACGCCGAGAACCGAGAAAACCTTCGCCAGCCCCTTGAAAGCGCTTCACTCTAACGTTAGCATACTAGCGAACATAAGGAGACTGCCTTCGCCCAAAAACTGTAGCTCGGATCGCAGCGATGCTCCGCAATAGGGTTTTCCTCGCAAGCAAGGACGCAACGACCCCCGCCAAGGCTCCTGAGTTGTTGCGGACCGCTCGCGGAGTATCGTCAAACCAATTGGATGACAGGATCGATCAAGCCCGCCACATTAGCGGAAGGACAATCGCCCGGATCGATAAAGATGCGTGCGTCACACCATGGCAAAGTATTCGAGCTGAAAAGCGGGCTGCTCAGGTCAGAGCGGGCCGCATGGAAGTGCATCGAACGCTGCTGCAAGAAGCTCGACCTCGACGGGCCGCCACTGCCCATTCCAATCGACGAGTGGATCGAAACGGCATTGGACATTCGATTCGGTGTCGCCGACTTGACGCACCTAGGCGACAACGTGCTTGGCGCTGCATTTGTGCGTGATCGTGAAATTCTGATTTCAGATCGAGTTCTTGAACACATGGGTAGATATCGATTCACCTGTGCACACGAATTGGGACACGTGCTCCTGCATCAGAAGCATGCGGCAGTGTTTCATGAAACCCATGAACTGCCCCACCTTGAAGCGACCCACCTAGAACGGCAGGCTGACCGTTTCGCGGCTGCGATCTTGATGCCATTGCAACTCATTGAGCAGGCCCTTTTCTCCATTTGCAGGGAGGAAGAGCTGGATGCGGAGTATTGCCTCAGCGAGATGATGATGCCGACGGTTCCATCCGAGTGGCTGTGGCGGGCAATCTTCCTCCCGAGGCTCACCCAACAGTTTGGTGTCTCGAAGACCGCTGCCGTAATTCGTTGCGGCGACATGCGGCTGATAACGTACCCCAGCCGGTCATTCCTTCCGCTCCGTTTTCGCGATCGATTATTGGAGCGACCGACAGACATCGACCTTCAGTTCATGCGCATCCTGGGCGGACGGCCTGTATTGCAGCCGCTTCGCTAATCTCGAAATCACCCATTGACCGAATATCCCAAGCGCCTTCGCGTGCAAACTGAAGCAACTTCTCGTTGAACTTTAACGGCAACGAATTGCCCTCAAATTGCCCTCAAAATGCATCACGAGACGGTAAGAAACCGTGAAGGAACAGGATATCACCGAGACGAGCGAAGTCGTTGTCGTTTCGGAGGTTGGACGATAAACTGAGGTGTCGACAGAGGTTGAGGATTCGCGGCATATTGAATCCCTCCCTCTCCGGTTCGTCGAAGACAAACTGAGCAGGTGAAATTTAGAACAGGCGAGCAGGTGACATGACTTGCGACCTAGGCGCCGTTTCAAAAAGCGCCAGATCGACACCTGCGGTCACCTGTTCACCTGCTCAACTGTTCAGTATTCAGCATGCGTGGTCAGCCTGCTGAGTAGCCAATGTCGCACCTATTATTCATCGTTGAGGATACCTTTCTGATTCGCGGGCGCGGCCTGGTGCTGGCTCCCGGCATTCCGCATTCGGACCAGACGCGGATTCGCGTTGGCGATCCGTTGCAACTCAAACGGCCCAATGGCTCAACCTTTGAGACCGCAATCGCCGGTATTGAGTTTCTAACACCCAATCCAATGCGAGTAACGCCCATCTTGCTGACGAATCTCTGCAAGGATGACGTGCCGGTGGGCACTGAAGTGTGGATCTCAGAATGATCCCGCCACGCGCTACCAGATGCACGCCACGAATACCTCGTTCGCGCCCTTTTGACCGGCCTTGAATGCAGGCACGCTGCGACTGCAGTCGATGCTCGCCCCCAGCAAGCCGAATGAGTCCTCGCTGGCCGGATCGGATAGCAGCGAGAATTTGCCGTCCGCGCTGACCTGAACGTGACCGTCGACGCTGTTGGTCTGTGAACCCGAGATGAAAAAGTATTTCCCGTCCTTCGTCACGTCACATCGCCTGCCGAATCCCAGAATTCCATATGCGAGCGTATCCGGCGATACACGGTCGTTGGAGTCCGCGAACGTGGGTGCCTGATCGGTAAGCCGGCCGTAGACCGCGCGGCCGCCCGCGGCATTGTCATCGCCGAAGAAACAAAACAGATTGCCGCGCAGGGTCAAAGTGGAATCGTTTGCCAGGTCGTCGGAGTTCAGTGTTTTGAACGCACCGGTGGCCGTGTCCAGCAGGGTCGCGCGGCCGAACTGACCGGTATGGTCTCGGAAGAGCACCTTGCCATTGTCGGTGACGATCGGGAATCTGTCGTCGATGCCGTTCGAGCCATTGGCGCTGGACTTTGTGTCGTACTCAGTGGGCGCGGCCGTCGGACACCGCGAAGTGGCGGCTGTCGAATCGGTCACTATTCGGAATCGGGCGCGCCGTGTTGTCATTGGCGGACGGCACGATGTGCGCCACACCTTTCAGAAAGCCTGTACCGAACAAGATAATGTTGTCGCCCCCGATGATGCTCCCATCGTCATCCATTTTGACCGACGTGCGGACAACGGTCAGGCCATCGAGGTCTCCGCCACTCAAGGGGTTGGGGGCGGGAATGGCGGTGGTGTTGCAGGCGAACCCGCAGGTCAACAAAAGAGCGGCAGCGGTGGACACGATCGTGGTTGGCGAGCATTCGCGCACCGTGATCTCCTTCGGGTTACGGTCCGTCTTGCGGCGTTTAGAGAATATTGCGGATATCGTTGCGCAACGACGTCGTCGCCCGCAATAAGTTTGACACATGCAACGTCGTCCGCCCGAACGATCGCCGCCAGATTGCCCCAATTCCCACTCCGAGGCGGTATAGCAATGCAGATCCTTACTCGGGTGCATTTGCAACCCCTGCGCGGGCGGCAATCCGGTCGATGTATGCCGCCCCGACGGCGTCGCCCCATGCGTTGACCGCGGTGCGAAACCGATCCAGAAGCCAGTCCACCGCCAGAATCAGGCCGACGCCCTCCAGCGGGAGCTTCACCGCGGTCAGAACTATGACCATGGTGAACAAGCCGGCCTCGGGGATGCCCGCCGCGCCGATGGAGGCCAGCGTGGCCGTCAGGAAGACGAGTACCAGGTCGGTCGGCGACAGATGTATTCCATATGCCTGGGCGATGAAGACGGCCGCGACCGATTCGTACAACGCCGTTCCATCCATGTTGACCGTGGCGCCGATGGGAAGCACGAAGCCGGCGGCGCGCTTGCTGACGCCGGCGCGCTGCGTCGCGCATTCGATCGTCAGTGGCAGCGTGGCTGACGACGAGGCCGTGGAAAACGCTGTCAGGACAGCGGGAAACATGGATCCGGCGAACCGCAATGGACTTCGCGCCCCCAATACTGCGCACAGCACCGGGAGAACGATCAGGCCGTGAATGGCCAGCCCCGAGAGCACCGTGGCAACATACCAGCCAAGACTGGCCAGCATCGCGCGCCACGCGTCAGGCCCTCCGGCGGCGGCGAATCGGGCCGCCACCAGCCCGAAGATGCCGATCGGCGCGAACCACATGATCAGTCGCACCATCTGCATGATGGCATCGTTCAGA
>CAYXEY010000562.1:2113-4002 GCA_964464105.1 uncultured Planctomycetaceae bacterium | reverse complement strand
CATGGTGTTTGGCGTCTTCGCCCGTGCGGTCAGCGAACCGCTGTTCGAGCATTCATTCTTTCGCGAACTCGCTGCGCTCGCAAGTCTCTGCGAGATCGTGGCCATCGGACTCTTTATTACAATCCTGCTGCGCACTTTTCAACTCAGCGGAAAACCCTGGCAACGACACGACGCCTACATTCTCGCCGCATTGGCGTTCTTCTTCCTGCAGGCGGTGTACGACCTCGGACTGCTTTGGGCAACAACCGCAGTTCAGACCAAGGCTGAATTGCTGCGCATCATTTCCACATACCAGGCCCCGCTCCGCGACCTGCAAATTCACGGCTTTGCCCTGTTGATGATTCTCGGCGTGGGCATACGCATGTTCCCACCACTGTTCGGGCTGGCAGCCCCCGGTCGCAAGCTGGTGCGCAACAGCTTGATATTGCTGGTGACCGGCATCGTCGGCGAAGCGGCCTTTTTCCTGGTCATGCGGAAAACCGGCGATCACCGTTGGGCCATTCCCATGTATGGCTCCATGCTTGTTCTCGCCGGCGCCGGCATTGCTCTAACGCTGCGATGGGGTCTCTTCGCCCGTCCGACTGAGCGCGATCGCAGCACAAAATTCGTTCGCATTGCGATCGCTTGGCTGCATACGTCGATGCTGATGTTAATTTTTGTTCCAGTCTACATTCGCTTAATTCTCCCAGCGATGGACACGCTCTCCTCCGGCGGTCAGGAGGCCCTCGCCATCGGCTTTTCGCATGCGTTCTACGGGGCTGCGCGACACGCCATTACGGTGGGCTTCATCAGCCTGATGATCCTGGGTATGGCCGGAAAGGTTGTGCCGACGCTCAACGGAGTAGACACGCGACACTTGTCCCCATTGTGGCTGCCATTTGCACTGGTCAACGTCGGCTGCGTCATGCGCGTGGTGTTTCAGATCGGGACGGATTTCCATCAGGGCGCCTTTTCTTTCGCCGGCGTCAGCGGCTTGCTGGAACTGACGGGCATCGCGATTTGGGGCGTGCATTTGTGGCGCATCATGAATCGCGGGCGCGTGTTGAATGCCGCCACAAAGCCGCGCCCTGATCTCATCACGGCCGACGACAAGGTGGGCGAGATCGTCGAGTGGTTCCCAGCCACGTTGCCGCTGCTTCTGGCGAAGGGATTTGCTCCGCTTGCCAACCCCATGTTGCGCAAGACGCTGGCCCGCGCGGTCTCCGTGCGTTCGGCCGCGCGACATCAGAACTTAGACCTCGATCAACTGCTCAGTGATTTGATTTCGGCGGCCTTTGGCGACACCCAAGGCAGTCCCTCCGGCCGCCCCAATACGCCGTTGACGGTTCTAAACCATGGATGAAAAATCGGGATCCGCCACAATTGACGATATCTATGTTTATGTTTATGAGGTGCTCATTAACTGGCCTACGAATCGAGCTTCTTGAGACGCCTGTTTGCACGCTCAATGCGGCGGTGACAATCGGATGGCCACCCAGCGGCTCACCAAATCCGTGGATCTGGTCTTGCACTAAGCGTGATATTCATGATCGCCTCCTGGGGGCATCTTCGCCTCGGCTCGCAGGTGTCTACCCAACGTCGAAACGAAGCCTAGAGCTTGAGCTGAAGGTCAAGTGTCTGAACGATTCATCGTGGGATTGCTCACATGGTCGGGTTCCCCAGTCTACGAGGCTAGGCTATGATTCGGATGTCAGGCCTTTATCCCCGAAAAAAGTAGTGCAAGCCCGCGCATCAGGATCGCAGTCGAAAGGCTGCACTACTTCGCGGGATCATCCAGCACTACTTAGGGCGAATAATGATCCATTGGCGACTTATTGCGTCTTCATCGTAAGACGCGGCAATAGCTGTATTTACAGGCGTTCTTGACATTTTCGAAGTAGTGTTTGCGC
>CAYXEY010000562.1:0-2103 GCA_964464105.1 uncultured Planctomycetaceae bacterium | reverse complement strand
ACTGAATTACGCCCGCGAAGGCCGTTTGCCTCTAATTAAGCTCAACAGCTCGCTCTACTGGGGTCACGGACGACCGCTGTAATCATCCGCAGAACAACCGGCATTATACCCGGAGGGCGAGCATGGCAAAGCCCCGGCAACGAATCCCAAAAGCTCAGATTCACCTCATGGCGGGATCTTGGTTGCCTCATCGGCGCGAGTGCGCGTGAGCATTCATCGTGCTGCTTCAGCCGGCTGTCGTCGTAGTACTGCGTGCCCGCGCCGCGCCAAGGCCCGCTTCAGGCGCAGAACCGCGCCTTCCTTTGCGCGCGCCTCCACCTCAACGGTGATTTCGAGTTCATGCCAATCCGTTGGAAAATCCTTTGCGTTGATAAAGTCTCCATGGACACGCGGATCGCTCCCGCGCCAACCGGCCGCTGGGCTGGAAACATGAAACAAAGGCTCACGCGACCAAGTCGCGAGGGCGCGGCGTGTCACTTCGGCGATAGACAGCCCATCCGGCAAGCAGCGGTGGTGATGGACGTCATAAACAAACGGAATGCGCTCGGCTTCGCAGAGCGGCAGCAAATCGGCCGGAGTATAGATACGATCGTCATTTTCAACTGCGATGCGACTGCGCACTTCGCCCGGCAACGACCGTATTGTGACCCGCAATCGTTTGAGCGCGGCTTGCTTGTCGCCATATGCGCCACCTCCATGAACTGTCAGCACGTCCGCACCGATCCAATCGGCGACCTCAGCCTGACAGACGAGTTCGGCGATCGAGTTTCGAACGATCTGAGCGTCTGGAGAATTCAGCACGACGAATTGATCAGGATGGAATGTGAGCCGCACGCCGAATCGCTCCGCAAGTTGGCCGCAATCGCGAAATGCGAGGATGATGGACGCCGCATCGGGCAGTTCGGCAACGGCATACGCCGCATCGGGGTGCGTGCGTAATGGAAGAATCTGACTGTTCACCCGGAAACAGCCGATTCCGTTTGCGGCGCAGTACGCAATGGCGGCCCTTAGCGACTCCGCGTTGTGCCGCGCTATTTCACCGAGCCGACCAAGCCGATCTTTCCGAGTGTGCCGAAGCGTCGCCGCCGCGGTCGTGGTGCGAAAGCGAATCGGCGCACGTTGAAAGGCACAACACAATCCAAGGCGCAATGACCCATCCATGACTACACCTCACGCGCCGTTGACCTGTCGCATCGAAATCACCGACCACGGATACGTCCGTGCGATTCCCCCAAGGGTGGCAGTTGTGCCTTGGGACCACGGCTCATTGCGCTCTCGCGCTGGCCCTATTCCTGCCATACCTGCGTGAACTTCAGGCCTGTGAGCCGCGCCGTCTCCACGGCTGCCTTGAAGTCCTCCTCCGGATCGCCCGACCGCTCAACGCAGTAGATCCTCGCCGATCGGCACGTTTCGGGCAGGCGAAAGAGCGAACTCTCGGTGAACCGTGCTGGACAGAAGTGGTAACCGGCATCGATGTTGAGCCGCTTTCGGCCACCGTCATCTCGCCACTTACACATCTCGTGGTCCAGGCAATTATTCACTTCGGTGACGTTGAGGATCAGCAGCTCCACGCCCTCGAACGTGACCGGCAGCGCCTCGCCCGACATCTCGACGTGCGTCTGGATGACCGGGTACGCCGCGAGAGTCACTGCGGGTACGCAGCTCGAACCGATTCCCCAGAAGTCGCCCGTCTTTTTCCTGGGTGATGGGCACCAAACGCCCGGGGGCGACCACTGGGCAGCGACGCACTCGCCGTCGAACTTAAGCAGCGGGTGCTTATACTCCAGGATGCCCTTCTCGAAGAGTAAGCTCTTGAAGTTGTTCGCGTCGTGCCTGACCTCGTAGACTTTCATGCTTCGGCCTCAACTCGCTTCGATCACAGCGGACAGCGCGGATGAGTGCAAGCGCTTCGTCACACGCTTGAGTTCGTCAATGTGTCTCCGTAAAAGTCCGCGGTCAAACCAGCCGAGCACCGATCCCCTCATCGCGCTGCGATCGGACGGAACCTGAGTGTCACGATCCACCGCCCTGGAGGTCAATTCGTGCGGCCGGCCCGGGCGGGCATGGCGCGCGATTCCCCGCTAATTGCTCGGCAACTCGTTT
>CAYXEY010000561.1:2669-4005 GCA_964464105.1 uncultured Planctomycetaceae bacterium | reverse complement strand
CCATGTCGTCGCGGGCACGATTGATTTCGACCACATGGGCGGCGAAATCACCCGTCAGCGAAGACCGTGCCTCGGAGAATTCGGCGGCGGCATTGGCGATCAGCGATTCGAGGGAATCGCGCGATCGCTCCGCTTGAACGCGCAGATCAGCGATGCGGGTCCGCATCTCGGTCATGGCCTGGTCGCCCTCGGCAATGGCCTGGTGGCAGGTGTGCTCGGAGCGCTTGACCGACTCCACGACGCGGCTCTCGAATCCTGCCAGAAAGCTCGTGGTTTGCTCGCGCGTGCGCGACAGCAGATCCTGGGTCTCGGTGAGCACGGCCGCGGCGCTACGGCGATCGGCATCGGCCTCGGCCACGATGCGATCTCTTGCCGTCAGCAAAGACTCACGGGCCTTGCGTAAGTCGGTCTCAGCGGTCGAGGTCAGCTCCACCATGCGCACATGCGCGTTTTCAAACCGCTCGTGAGTTTCCTTGACGAACGCATCGAGGGCCTCGGCCATCCGCGCGGCCTTGCCGGAGCTTTGGGCCTCCAGATCGGACAAGCGGCGGGTGGTGGCTTCAGTCTGAACCTTGACGAAGTCCTCCAACTGGTCGGTGCGATCGCGCACGTCGGTCGATCGTGCCCGCAGCACTGCCGAAATCTCGTCGATCTGGCGCTGGGCATGGGCGAATTGCTCGCGATCCTGGCGAAGGATGTCTTCGACGTGTTTCCGTTGCCGCTCGCTGTCCTCGCGGACGCCGTCCCAAAGCCGCATGATCTCGGTGCGTAATGTTTCAGCGTTTTTTCGATTCTCGGTCAGGGCCGCGGCGACATCGCGCGCCGCCTGTTCCGAGGCGATGCGCGTCTCGGCGCTCATGCGCACGAGATTGTCACGCAGCTCGATCGCCCCGCGCTCGGCCTCCTGGATGATGCCGGCAGCGCGATCCTGCATGGCGCGGATCGATTTGATCTGTGCAAACGTGGCTTCGCGTTCGGCCACGGACACCGGGCTGGACGCGTTTCGAGAGATTTCCTCGACGTCCTTGATCTTGCGCTCCGACGCGCTCAGGCGGTCCATCAGTTCGCGAAGCACAGCGTCGGTCCGCGGACTTGGCGGCGGCTCCACCGGCTCCGCGCCCCCTGCGGGTTTGCGGGCCTGCGGCTTCTTGACCGGCTCGGTCAGGCTCATCATCTGGCTGACGACTTCATCGATCAGCTTCGGGGAGATCTGCTTGACCGAATCGGTGTAGGCCGCCAGCAGGGAATTGTCGCAAATCTGATTGATGAGCCGGGGGATGCCCTCGCTGTGCTGGAAAATCTGTTCGTACGCGCCCTTCACGAAAATGCTCGCGGG
>CAYXEY010000561.1:0-2659 GCA_964464105.1 uncultured Planctomycetaceae bacterium | reverse complement strand
GATGTTCTATGTACTGAGTGGTCTGCTTGAGGGTGAACTCGCGCAGGTGAAAAGTGCGGCAGACGCGCTGGTGTAACTGGCGAAGCTCGGGCTGCCGAAATGAATCTTGCAACTCGGGCTGGCCCAGAATGAGTACCTGAAGCAGCTTGGCGTTGTCGGCTTCGAGGTTGCCGAGCATGCGGACTTCCTCGAAGGCCTCCAGCGGCAGGTTCTGCGCCTCGTCGAGGATGAGCACGGCGATGCGATCGCGGGCGTATTGCTCAAGGAGGAATTTCTCCAACGCCCGCCCCAACTCGGCGGCGGTCGTGAGATTTCCCACATCGAGGCTGTATTCGCAGCAGATGGCCCGCAACAATTCCACGCCCGTCAATCGCGTGTTGCTGATGACCGCCGAACGGGTGCCTGCCGGAAGCCGTGAAATCAGCAATCGCGACAGCAGCGTCTTGCCCGAGCCAATTTCGCCGGTGACGAGGACGAAGCCCTTGCGTTCGGTCGCGCAATAAATGAGCGAGGCCAGGGCCTCCTCGTGATCCTGCGAGTTGAAGAAGAAACGCGGATCAGGCGTGTTGTTGAACGGGGCAATCGAGAATCCAAAATACTCGTTGTACATGCCCGTCTCCAATGGCCCGATTGACCGGCGGCGGAAATTGCTCGCAATGGCCGGGACGCGCGTGGAATCGGCCTGATTGCGCGTATTTGCATCATCGTTATCGGAAGTCCGCCGAATCTGGCTTGACGCGCGGGAATTGCGCGAACGCCCCATTGCGGGTGGAAATATGACGACTTCGCGGCCCACGACGACCGCAAATTCAGTGACCCCCATCGCAACCCGATAAAGCTGTCGCCGTGGGACGGGAAACACCCGCCCCATATCGATGGCCCTCAATACAGGACGGAACCTGGCATGTTTGATTTACACCACACCTTCGTTTGCATCGCGAAGCGGACGGTCGCATTTGCAATCACGGGTATGACGATCTCGATGGCCGCCGGCTGCGGCGAGCGCGATGTCAACTTCAGCGCGTTTATTCACGACCATGAGGCCCAGGTCTCGGCGTCGGACTATCGCGTGCAGCCGCCGGATTCGATCGAGATCAGCGCCGCCGCCGCCCCCGAGGTTGACGGCGAGGTGCAGACGATTCGGCAGGACGGCAAGATTTCGCTTCGGCTGGTCGGCGAGGTCGAAGTCGCCGGCATGACGCCGGTCGAGATTTCACGCAAGCTCGAATCGCTGCTCTCCGCCTACTACCGCGATCCCAAGGTGAGCGTTCGACTGGGGAACGCTCAGAGCAAAAAGTTCTACGTATTCGGCCAGGTTGGTGCACGGGGCGCCTTTAAATACACTGGTCGCGATACGGTGTTATCTGCCATCGCAGCGGCCAAGCCGTCGCCGATCGCCTGTCTTGAACTGGTTCGCATCATCCGCCCCAGTCACGACGAATCCAAGCGCGTGGAAATGACCGTCGATGTCAACCGAATGCTCAAGAACGGCCATATGGAACAGAATGTCTTTTTGCAGGAGGGCGACATCGTCTATGTGCCGCCCACGGCCCTCGGTTGGATCGGATTGCGTTTTGGCGAACTGCTCTTCCCGGTGCAGCCGGCGGTGCAAACCGTCTCGGTTCCCTCGCAGTCACGCAATTCCCTGGATTATGGCGACTCGACGCGGTAATCGAAATCAGTTCGGTATGAACGAGTTTCCTTGAATTGAGAAGGCGATTACAGGAATTCATACATCATGCAGCATCACTCGCATCACCATCTCGACGAGTTCAGCGTGTCCGACCTGCGGCACACCGTGCTGGAGACGCTGCGCGTCCTGGCGGATCGCCGATGGTGGTTCATTATTCCGTTCTGTGTGGTGACCACGGCGGCGTTCATCGCTTCGCATGCCGTGCCGCGGCGCTATTCGACCAGGACGAGCTTCGAGCGGCGCAACGATCCTGTGCTCGCGGGATTGCTGGGACAGCGCTGGACCCAGCCGTATGAGGAGCAGAAGGGTCGACTGGGCGCAGATATCAAGGACCGCGCGAACATCATCGAAGTGCTGTCGAGCCTGGATTTGCCGAAGGGCCTGAAGCGCTTTCCCGACGGCCGTCTCACGCCGGATGCCGAAAAGTCCCGCGAGCGGCTTGCGGATGAGATCAGCGCCGGAATCACGGCGAAGTTTGTCGAAAGCTCCGCGAATCGCGATGTGGTGGAGTTGACGCTGACCCACGGCGATCAGGCCCACCTGCCGATGATTCTCGCTTCGATTCGCGATCGCTATGTCGAGAACACACGGGTCAAGACCGTTGGCGTGCTGAAAGGCGCCCTAGATTTCTTTCAATCGGAAGCGGATCGGAGCACGGGCGCACTTCGTGAACTTGAACGCAAGCTTTCCGAGACCGAACAGACCTACCCCGGCGTCAATCCGGATGCATTTGACCCGATTGAAGCAGAGCGCACCCGGTTGGCCGCCGAGCGCGCCGAACATCGCCGCCGCATCGGCGAGTTTACGCTTGAACGCGAACAGGATGCCCGCACCATTGCGCGGCTGATTGAGAGGCCGAACGACCAGGCCGATTCGCCGACGGATGTGGAAATTCAGATGGTCGTCAATCCTCGTTTCGCCGAGCTCACGGCGGAAATGAAGCAGATCGATCGCGAAATTGAGGAG
>CAYXEY010000560.1:0-4010 GCA_964464105.1 uncultured Planctomycetaceae bacterium | reverse complement strand
GCTCTATCTAAAATGGTTTTGTTCCAGGGCCGACGCTGCGAAAATTCCAAAGCGAGCGAGCTGACCTCTTCGGGAATGTCTCGGGCCCCAAAAAGAAACGCCTCGTATACCGTTTCATCTACGTCGTCTTCGAAAAAAGCGCCCAACGCTTTATGAAACTGTAGTTCTTGGGCCAATCGCAGAACAAGTTCAGCAGCGTCTCGTCGTCCTGGGAATGGCCGACCATCATCTGTTTTCAACGGTACTGTTTCAAGCCATGTCTTGCAGACCTTAGCTGCCATCGCCATGGAGTGGGTGGCCACGTCGTCCTGGTGGCGGCGCAAGACTCCTAGAAATGAAAGCCAATACGGACCATACGGCCATCGCATCATACTTGACAATTCACTTGCCTCACTGGGACTGCTTGCCATGCCCACGAAGCGGGGATCAGGAATTGTCGCACTATGCAAAAACAACCGAAGAAAACGCCGCAATAGATGTCCATCATTCGCAACGAGCACAGGCCAGATTTGTTCAAGAAGTACTGACGAATTCGTCGCGAAAATGACGGACTCCAACAGTAGATCGTGGCCAAAAGACGGCGGGTTCATATCCGCCAGTCGATTTAGCATCTGTTGCCACCCAGTTGGGTCCTTCGGTGTTGCTTCCAACAAGCGTTGACCGAAATATCGAATCGCCTTATGCCAGCGTGGGAGCAGTGACTTCTCGACAATCAACATCAAAACATCATCGTGTCGTCCTAGAATCACTCGTAATCTCGCCCAGTCGGCGGCAAGATCGTGAAGGAAATAGCACCGTTCATGGTCAACTCGGACAAGCCGGCGGATCACATCTGTCCCAAGAGCCTGGGCTTCCAATTGATCAACAGATCCGTATAGCGGTAGTCCGCTACTGAGCGAGTCGCCATCGGCAGCGCCGAGTTTCTGAAGCAAAGCCGACCTGGCTATGGAGTCGCTGTCAACGCCTACCCAGTATTCCCACACCCAATCCATAACCTGGGTCATCCCGACCCAGGCAAAAGGATCTGTCGTTTGACCGTGTTCGACGGCACTAACAACCCAGTCGAGAATCTTGGCGTTCTGGAGTAGCGAACAGATCTCTGCGCGATTGGCAACAGAGCGCAGAGCACTCACTCCTGACAAAATAAAATAAACATCGGTGGCTTCTAGTGTTCCGACTGGGCACGTCTTGGCCTCAAAGTCTTTGGGTAGAGTCCGCGCGAGTTCCTTCTGGATGCGCGACCAACCGCTCGGTTCCGACGTTATGATGATTCGAAAAGTGCCTAGCGCATTTGCGGAGGCGAGTAGGCCAACTAGCTCACACACGTTGCGGATCGCCGAAGCAGAAGCTCGATCTAATGCATCAAATACAACAAACGTCCGTTGTGAAGGGCTCGCTGTCAGGACCTGATCAAGTCGATAATGCAGCCCGATTGTGCCGCTCATCGCTTGCAAGTCCGTTCCTTCCAGGTCATTGATATTTAGCCAGATGCAACGGCTCCTGTGCTCGACCTCAACTGCTAGGTCCTTTGCCAGCGCAGACTTTCCGCATCCAGATTCTCCATACAAGACGACTACCGGCGATGTAGCAATGGCCTTTGATGCATTTGCTCGAAGGGAACTGCGGTTGATAGCACCGTTTCGTCCGATTACGGATCGCACTCTACCAATGGCAGAGGTCGTCCGGCTCTCAAGCAGTGTCCAATCGGACTGAAAATCGGGATAAGGCCTCAGCAAGAACTGGCCCCGTATGTGTTCCAAGAGCGATGGCAGAGTATGAAAGCCGCCCTTAGGGCGAAGCATAGAGGCAAGACGGCAGAGAGATTCAAGAAGAAGATTTGCCTGGCGGCCGTTACTACTTTCAAGTATGCCCTGTGCCACTGAAATCATTTCAGCCCAATTGCGTGAAGATTCGCGCTCAAAGTCGAAGGCGAGTAGATCAAGGTGTCCGACGAGCTTAGCAGTGGCTGCATCGTCCGTTTTGGAACCGGCTCGAAGATTTATTGGACAAGCGAGGCTACTGAACAAGCGCCGCTGCAAGGCCGAACTTTGGCCTTTTTGTGTGAAACGCGCCACGAGGCGATCGGGAGAAGTAGCGCGAGCTTGAGCAACGAGTCCACTCCAAGCGGTACTGACAGAGTCCGACAGTTCGCCAACTACCAACACCAATCGATCTCGCCCTACCTGAAAGGGTGATGGAGCACGCCGAAGCCAGTGCTCCCAAACGTCGTTCACAAAATCACTTGGAAATCCGCGTGTCGTGACTTGGCGGTCGCTCTTGACCGAATGTGCTGCGTGGCGTGATCCTTGCGCGTCCTCAAAAGTAACTACAAGGTCATCCAATAGCCAACCGCCGTCGTCTAATAGCTGACCGCTGTCGCGCGCCTGGTAGTCTATTCGTACGATTCGACCAAAGTCTGCACCGAACAATCGCGTCGCCGCCAGCAAATGCAAGGCATAGTAGGCGGCAACCTTGTCCTCGAATCCAAAGCCGCCGCCCCCAGTCGATTTCGTTGGCGCCTTTTTTCTAGCCATTTCAAATCCCGGATAACATTCTGCCGCGCGTGGTCTCAGCGGAACAGGCTGCCAGATTTCAATCCCAAGTTGCCCCATCTTAACATCCGGCTGGAAAAGCGACAATTATCTGAATAATGACCGTAATTCCCTTCCCTTATGCCTCCAGACAGAGGTATTCATGTGGGTGCGCGTCCGGCCCTTGGAGAGCGCTCTCCAGGTCAGGCTGCTTGAAAACGATGTCGCGCAAATGCATGAGGAGTCGAAACGTGAACACGAAGTCGAAGGCGAAAAAGGAAGCGGGCGGCGAGGTTGTAGAGGCTGCGGCACGAAGGATTGAGTCGTCGGCAATGAAGGCCGTAGCGAAGCATGACAGGGACGGGACCAAGGCCTCGCGTCAGCAGGACAAAAAAGCGGCCAAGAACGCGGCTGCAAAAAAGGCGAAACCAAAGGCGAGTACCAAATCGGCAACACGCTCCAAACTCAGTGCGCTGGATGCCGCTGCCCAAGTGCTGGAATCTCGGGGCGAAGCCATGCGGGCTGCCGACCTGATCGAAGCGATGGCGAAACAGGGCCTATGGATAAGTCCTGGTGGCAAGACCCCCGACGCGACACTGTCCGCCGCCATGAACCGCGAGATCACCAAGATGGGTCGGGCATCACGATTCAAGAAGGCCGATCGAGGCTTGTTCGACTTCTCTGGCAAGCGCCTCTGACCATCCTTTCTGATTGGAGTTTCACCGACGCCTCCGCATTCGCCGGAGGCGTTACTCCGGGTACACATCATTTCACCATTTCGGTTGAAATCGCACAAAACACGCATTCTTCTACCACGACTCACCTCCATTTCGCCTTGATCTGTGTAGCCAGATCGACCCTCATGGATGCGGTCCATCGCAGCCAGCGTAGGCCCGCAACCGTGCGCTGGGATGCGAGGTGTGAATCGGAGGGCGCGATGGCTCGGACAAATGACGAATGGCCAACACTAGAGAAACTGGCCAATTTGCCGCTTCAGGAGCTGAAACGACTCTACGAACAGTTGCTCGGGGTTCCGCCACGAATCGACCACCGCCGCTTCCTGGTCCGCCGCGTTGCATGGCAAATTCAAGCCCGGCGATTTGGAGGACTCTCCGAAGCCACCAAGGCGCGACTCTTAGAATTGACGAAGCAACTCAATCCGCTGGCGGAAATGATCGCGCGCGGAAAATCACGGCGCGGCGCCACGAAGACACGCTCGCCTAAGGCGACTTCGCTGACGGACTCCAGTGTTTCGCCGCCACCAGCGAAGGCGACTCCGCCAAAGCGTCAACGCCTCGGACGCGATGCCCGCCTGCCCATGCCGGGATCGGTTCTGCGACGCGTCTATCAAGACCGCGAGATCCTCGTGCGCGTGCTGGCTAGCGGCTTCGAGTTCGACGGCAAGACCTACCGCTCGCTCTCTGCAGTCGCGAAGCAAATCACCGGCGCGCACTGGAATGGCATGTTGTTTTTCGGCCT
>CAYXEY010000559.1:0-4011 GCA_964464105.1 uncultured Planctomycetaceae bacterium | reverse complement strand
GCGTGAGCGCCGCACACGCCGCATGGCGACGCAACGGCCGTCGCCATGGCCCCCATTTCATCAAGCAAAAACTGTTTGACAGTGCCATCCTTAAGCTGGCTTGGGTTTCCGCCAGATTCGGTAGACCAATACCGCCAGAATCGCCAGACACGCCGCCTTCCACAACAGAAGCCACCACGGCGTCCACCAGGCGGTCGCCTCGTAGAAATCGCTCGTGCCGAAGGCAATCAGTGTCACGCAGAGGGTCAGGCGTTCCAATACCTGTGTGCGGCCGCGCAGGGCCGGCCAGGCCCGTGCTGCCACGACATACCAGATAAGGGGTTCGATGCGGTTGTAATCCTGGCATGGTTGGAATAACGCCATGGGCCATCCGGGTTCACTCTTGGACGCCCCGTAACTCTGTTCGGATGAGAGATGGGACATTTAGGGACGCTTGAGTCCCGATAATCGATATCTGGGTGGTTCGGGCATAAAATCGTCCGAGCCCGGGGTTTCCGGCGAGCCGACAAACAAGCAGTAATAGCTGACGTGCGAATCGATCATCAACTTTTCGATCACGCTGCAGCCTGTCAGGGGAGAATTTTCATGCGATTGATGTCCATCACGGCGGTCGTCGCCTGCGTATTGTCCATGCTGGTCGCGCCGGCCTCGGCCCAGACGGTCTGCAATCGCGTTGGTCCGGACGTCATCGTGGGTGACGTGAGCGATGTCACCAATTACACCGCCAGCGGTGGCATCGAAGCCCTGGCCCTGGGCACCACGTCATGCAACCCGGGCAACGCCGGACTCAACTGGATCTGGAACACCAACCAGCATCCGGTCATCGCCCAGAATCTATACAAATTGAAGACTGTGAACGGCTCGGCCCGCTTCGAGCAGATCGGCATGTCGTGGTTGAAGCACGGCTTCTTCGCATTGTCCGAAGGCCTGTGCTGCAACGATTGCCAGGGCACCGACGGTTCGACGCTCGGCATTCATTGCTCCGATCCGTACTGCTGCGGCTTGAACGGAGACCAGACCGGACTGGGTCCCCGCTGGCAGGTGAACGCAGCCACGGGTGTATTCACCTATCCCTATGCATCGCCGCCGTTCTCCGGCACGATCGCCCGTCGACTGCAGGTGAAGATCACCGATCTGGAGGCATCGACCGCGAGCGTGCTCTACTACGGCGAGGCCCAGTACGTCGCCTCCGATGATGCCGCCGCCGGCAACAAAAACAACAACGCGTCGCATCGACGCGTGACCGTGAGCGGCAGCGGCAGTGCCTGGACATTCGGGCTGGCCGCGGCGACCGTGCGCGAATCATCGGCGATCAGCGCGTGGAAGACGCAGGACGCAACGGTGACCGAGACGCAGGTGCTGGTGCCGAGCGATGGTAAGTTGATCGTGTCGAGCAAGGCGACCGACCTGGGCGGCGGCCAATGGCACTACGAGTTCGCGGTGTACAACATGAATTCGGATCGCAGCGTGGGGACGTTCACCGTGCCCCTTCCCAACGCCGCGACCATTACAAATGTCGGTTTCCACGACGTGGACTATCACAGCGGCGACGGGCCGAGCAACGTCAATTTCGCGGGTACCGACTGGGCCGCGGTCGTCGGATGCACTGACATTACCTGGTCGACTCAGACCTTCGCTCAGAATCAGAGTGCCAACGCGATCCGCTGGGCCACGATGTACAACTTCCGCTTCGACGCCAACGTCGCGCCAGCAGTGGGCGGTGGCAACGTCACCCTCGGTCTATTCAAGCCGGGTACTCCTGCCTCGGTGACGGCGTTGGCCCAAATCCCCGGTACTGCTCCGGTCTGCGGGTGCGCCTGTGGCTGCGCCGGGGACGTGAATGGCGATGGACAACCGAATGGTCTGGACGTGGCCCTGTTTGTTCAGATGTATGCGAACGGCCTTGCACAGAATAATTGCGCTAATACGACAGCGCCGCTATGCAGCACGCTCGACACGGCCGATCTCACGGCCTTCGTCAACGTGATTCTGAACTCAACCTGCCCGTAACGTTGGGCGATCACAATCAGAGCCGGACTGTCCTCAGTCCGGTTGGCTGACGTGAACCGCTCAAGGACGTCGTCGCGCTAATGGCGAACGGATACTCGACCATTCACCGGCCTGAGGACAGGCCGGTTCTGATCCTTCGGCGCTCCCGCCTTTATTTATGCCGCCGTCGCATTGCAACCAGCCCGAGCAGGGTCAGCGGGGCCATGGTGAACAGGCCGATGCCGCAGATGGGGAATCCACCGCCGCCGCCGCCGTCATTGTCGAGAATGCGCAGCGTGGCCGTCTTGCGCACGCCGAGCGTGGCGCCGCCGGTGGGGTTGAGCAGTGAGAGATTGACCGTCTGCGTCGGCTCGTCGATGGCATCTTCATTAATCACCACGTTGAAGGTCTTGCTGGTCTCGCCCGCGCCAAAGGTGAGCGTGTCCAACACACTGTCGTAATCGTCGGGATCGACCGCGGTTCCGTCATTGGCCAGGAACTGAACGGTGGCGCTGCCGAATGAGCCGCCGAGGCGTTCGACGGTGATGGTTGCGAAGGCAGCCCCCTCGCTCACGTTGAAGATGTCCTGCTTGTATTCGAAGCGCCCAACGGGTGCGACGGCCAGTCCGCGGATCGGCGTGCCGTCGCCGATCGTGCCAACCAGCGTGGCGGCGCCGGTGGTGAGATTGATGGTGAAGAGCTTGGTCTGCCCGCCGATGTCCAGGGCGGCGAAGGCTGAATCGGCCGGGCCGATGTCGAAACCAGCGAAATCAAGGGTGTCCACGCCGAGCGGACCGATGGTGCTGAGCTGACCGAGGTTGGGCGAGGGCGTTCCTGCGACGCCGCCGATTCGCACGAGCGTGTTGGCGAAGGAATCGATTCCAAAAAGCGTGGTCGAGGCCACGCCGCCTACGTCGTGCAGCCGGTAGGCCGCGGCAACGATGGCTGGATCGAATGCGGCAGACGGATCGCCGGCCACATACGCAAGATTGGTGTCGACCCCGGCAATCGCGCCGCTGTTGGGATTCACACGCAGATTCTGATCGGCGTCGCTCACGATGCGCAGGCGGTCGATCAGCGGGTTGAAGTCCGTGCCAAAGCTGGTACCGAGCAAAGGCTGGGCGAAGACACCCGCGCCGATCTGTGACGCGGCGCCGCTGGTGAAGTCGATGACATACAGGCGACCGGTCGTGCCGACGCCGTAAAGGCCGCCGGTCTCGGGGCGAAAGTCGATGCCGATGAGGGTCTCGCCGACCTGCAGGCCGGTGATGTTGACCGTGGCGTCGATGACGGCGGGGGTATTGCTCTTGAAGCGCTGCAGCTTGTTGTCAGGCTTGACAGTGAAGAGCGTGGCCATGCCGAAGGCGGGGGTCCCGAAGCCGATCACGATTGCGATCATCACAGGCATGACGACGGTCATGCGTGCGAATCGGGTGTGAGAGTTCTGAATCAACATGGAATGTCTCCTGAAGTGGACGCGAGTATTCAGGCAACATTTTGGCAAGAAAGGGCCGGAAAGTAAAGGAATTGAACGGGAATGAACGCATGAGGCGGCTGCGCAGGCGGTCGCAGAGCGGCGCTGCAATCGGAATAGACGGACCCATGGAAGTGCGCACTGACGCGAACGAAGCGATTCACGCTGTTGCCGCTGCCGGCGTCTTGCCTTCGGCGACGGCCTTGATGTCGGCGAGATCGTTCTCGAAGCACTTGCGCATGGTGCCGACCATCATCCAGCCCATGAGCGGCGACATCATTTTGGCGAAAAATGATGTCGCGACAGTCGTCATTGCAACATCGACGCGCGTCCCGCCGGACTCCGGTGTGAAGCGGAAATCGGTGTCGAAGCGCGCTCCGCATGAACCACATCCCACGGAGTATCCGCGCGGCGCATCAAATGCGGTGATCTCCATCGTCTCCACGGCATCCTTGCCGAACATCGTGCGAGTCTCTTTGAAGACCGTGCCGAGGCGAATGGGCCCGTCGGTGAGCACCTCGACGTGCTTGATGCCGCGTATGTTTGTG